>DATHUU010000181.1:0-4308 GCA_035461925.1 Ilumatobacter sp. | reverse complement strand
CGCGAGGGCTACGAGGCCACGATGTGCGCCCATGGCCTCGAACCTCATGTCGAGCACGGCGCGTTCACGGAGGCGTCCGGCGCACTCGCAGCCGAGCAAGCGTTCCGGAGCGGTCGACCGTGCACGGCGATCTTCGCCGGGAACGACCTCAGCGCGCTCGGCGCGCTCGACGTGGTCGACGATCTCGCGCTCCGTGTGCCCGGCGACGTGTCGATCGTCGGTTACGACAACACGTTCGTCGCTGCGCTGCGCCACATCGGGTTGACGACGATCGACCAGAACCGCGAGCGGCTCGGCGAGCTGGCCGTGGAGGCGTTGATCGAGCGGATCGACGGCCGGACCGAACCACGACACGTCGTCACGACCCCGGCTCTCGTCGTCAGGGACACCACCGCTCCGCCATGTCAGCCGGACGCGCCGGCGGGCCAGACGGTGTCACCCACACCCGGCAGCGGTGGGTCTCCGGCTCCCTGCACCGACTGATCGACGTCGATGCAGTTGCCCGTCAGGAGCCCCGAGTCGGGCGACAGACAGTGCACGATCGTGTTGGCGACCTCCCACGGCTGCACCAGCCGACCGAGCGGACGCGCCGGTGCGGCGAGCTCGAGCCAGTTCTCCGGAGCGCCGTCGTGCTCGACCTGGGTGCGGTGTTCGGACTCGGTCTCCATCCAGCCTGGGTTCACCTGGTTCACGCGGATCCCGTGACGCATCAGCCCGAACGCGAGGTTCTTGGTCATGATCGTGAGCGCACCCTTCGACATCGCGTACGCAGTCAACTTCGTCTGCCCGCCGTGTCCGGTGGTCGAGCCGACGTTGACGATCGATCCGGTGTCCCCGTGCTCCACCATGTGTCGCACTGCCGCCTGGATCAGGAAGTAGGGCGCCTTCACGTTGATCGCCATCTGGGTGTCGACGTGCTCGGGCGTGTCCTCGAACAACGTCGCGCGGGTCGTCGCGGCGGCGACGTTCACCAGGCCGTTGATCGCGCCGAACCGCTCGACGGTGGCGTCGACGACGCGTCCCGGCATCGCGGGATCGAGCGCGTCCGCCGCCACGAAGACCGTCGCGACGCCAGCGGCGGTCAGCTCGTCGGCGAGCGCCTCACCGCGGTCGACCGAGCGTCCGGTCAGGACGATGCCGGTCGTGAACCCGGTCTCGACGAGTCGCCGCGCCACGGCCTCGCCGAGCCCTTGCGTCCCTCCGTTGACGATCGTGATCATGACGCCCCCTCGACGACGGATCGTGTGCTCCTGTCGCGCCTCGGCACGGTCACACCAGGCGTTGCGCCTGTTTGCCGCGCTGCATCTCGGCCTTGGCCTCCAGGACGCTCGGACGGTTCGACACCTCCGGGACGCCGACCTCCCAGAACCCACCGCCCTCGGTCCAGTCGTTCGGGCTGGTGCGCATGGCGATCACGTGGGTGCGTTCGCTCGCACGGGCCCGATCGAACGCCGCTTCGAGCTCGGCGATGGTTGACACCGTCTCGGCCTCGCAGCCCATCGAACGGGCGTGGGCGGCGAAGTCGACGTACACCTCGCCGGCGTTGCGGGTGTCGGTGATGAGGTTGTTGTACCCGGCGCCACCCTGGTTGGTCTGGAGGCGGTGGATGACGGCGAAGCCGCCGTTGTCGCACACGATCACGATCAGCTTGTGACCGGCGAGCACCGACGAGTACAGGTCGGAGTTCATCATCAGGTACGAGCCGTCGCCGACGAACACGACGACCTCGCGGTCGGGCATCGCCATCTTGGCCCCCCAGGCACCGGAGATCTCGTAGCCCATGCAGGAGAAGCCGTACTCGCAGTCGAAGCTGTCGAGGCCTTTCGCTCGCCAGCCGTTGTTCAGCTCGCCGGGGAAGCCACCGGCTGCGGTGAGCGCATAGTCGGAAGGTCGCGCGAGGCGGTCGATCGCACCGACGACCTGCGCGTAGGTCGGGAGCTCGGTGCTGCCGGGCGATCCGGCATCGGACGGCGCCGCGATCTTGTCGATGTAGGCGTGATAGCCCTCGGTCGCACGTGCCGCCCGGTCGCTCCACGACTCGGGGGCCGACCAGTCGGTGAGGAGCGGTGTCAGCTCGGCGAGCGCTTCGCGCGCGTCGCCGACCACCGGCACCGACGCGTGCTTGATCGCGTCGAACCCGGCGGCGTTGATGCCGACGAACCGGGCCGACGGGTCGAACGCGGTCCACGATCCGGTGGTGAAGTCCTGCAGACGGGTCCCGACGGCGATCACGACGTCGGCCTCGGCGGCGAGCACGTTGGCCGACTCACAACCGGTGACGCCGACGGGCCCGGCGTTGAGCGGGTGGGCGGCGAGGAGGCTCGCCTTGCCGGACACGGTCTCGACGACCGGGATGCCGTGGGCCTCGGCGAACGCCTGCAACTCGACCTCGGCGCGCGAGTAGTGGACACCGCCACCGCAGATGACGAGCGGCTTGGTCGCCGTCCGGATCAGCTCGGCGGCCCGTCGGACCTGACCGGTGTCGGGTCGCGGCCGGGCGATCTCGTGGACCACTCTCTCGAAGAACCGGTCGGGGAAGTCGAACGACTCCGCCTGCACGTCCTGCGGGAGGGCGACGAAGGCCGGACCGCGGGTGGCGGGGTCGAGCATGGTCGCGACGGCGTGGGGGAGCGAGTGCACGACCTGCTCGGGACGGGTGATGCGATCCCAGTACCGGGTGACCGGCTTGAACGCGTCGTTGACGGTGGCGGTCGGGTCACCGAAGTGCTCCACCTGCTGGAGCACCGGATCGGGTATCCGGCTCTGGAACGTGTCACCGGAGAGCAGCAACACCGGCAGCCGGTTGGCGTGGGCGACCCCGGCGGCGGTGACCATGTTCAGCGCGCCGGGACCGATCGACGAGGTGGCGACCATGACCTGGCGACCGCGGGTCGCCTTCGCGTAGCCGACCGCGGCGAGCGCCATGCCCTGCTCGTTCTGGCCCCGCCACGTCGGGAGCTCGTCGCGCGCCTCCTCGAGCGCGTGGCCGAGGCAGGTCACGTTGCCGTGCCCGAAGATCGCGTAGACGCCGGGGAACAGCGGGGCCTCGCGCCCGTCGATGACGGTGCGCTGGGCGATCAGGTACCTGACGATCGCTTGGGCGGTGGTGAGTTGCATGTTCGAATCCCCTCTCGACGTGCAGGTGGATCAGGCGGGCCGGACGATCGAGGCGGCGCGGTCGATCGCACCCGCCACGTCGCCGTCGCGTGGATAGAGCAAGGCGCGGCCGACCACCAACCCGCGGACGTTCGCCACCTCCATCGCACGTTCCCACGACGCGAACGTCGCGGCCGGATCGGGGCCGGGTGTGCCGCCGAGGATGAGGGCGGGAAGGGTCGTGGTGGCGAGCATGCGGGCCGGGTTCCTCGATGCCGGCACCTTGAGCCACGTGGCGGTGGACGTGCCCCCGAGCCCGGATCCGACGGCCACGGCTCGCAGGAGGGCGTCCTCGTCGTCGAGCAACGTCGCCGTTCCCGACGCAGGGTCACGATGGTACGGGAGCGGCTCGACCATGATCGGGAGCCCGGCGGCGGCGCACTCGTCGACGACGCGAGCGCAGGCTTCGAGCGTCGGCGCCGTGCCGGCGTCGTCGTCGGCGATGCGCAGCAGGACCTTGCCGCCGTCGAGCCCGTTCGCGGCGATCGCCGACGCCGAGTAGGCGGTCATCCGATCGTCGAGCTCCCAGTGGGCACCGGCGAGCCCGCCACGGTTCATCGTGCCGAACGCGAGCTTGCCGTCGAGCGCGCCGAGGAGGGCGAGCTCCTCCATGATGTCGGCGCTGGCCAGCACGCCATCGACGCGATCGCAGGCGAGCGCGACCGACAGCGCATCGAGGGTGCGTCGGCGGTCGGCCATCGCGAACGGTTCGCCCGGCACGCCGAGCATGCCGCGAGCGGCGTGGTCGGCGGCAACGAGGAACAGCCGACCGTCGGTGAGGAGCGGGCGGCGAGGGCGTCGGCGAAGCCGTTCGAGCGCGAGCCCGGGTTGTTCGGCCCGGGCGGTGATCAGGTCGGCCCAACGCTCGTCGGTGAGGAAGTCCATCGGGCTCCGTTCAGATGCCGACCGGCACGCGACCCTCGGCGAGGACCAGTTCGATGTCGGACAGGTACGGCATGTCGTCGGCGCACATCAGTCGGGCGGCGACGATCGCGCCGGCCGCGTTGCCGGCCCGGGCGCAGGTCGGCAGGTCCCACCCCTCGAGCAGGCCGTGGCAGAACGCTCCGCCGAAGGCGTCGCCGGCACCGAGACCGCACACGACGTCCACGGGGTACGGCGGGATCCGCTCGCGGAGCCCGTCCGCGGTGGCGA
>DATHUU010000180.1:0-10929 GCA_035461925.1 Ilumatobacter sp. | reverse complement strand
CTCTATCGCTACGTCGGCGGCACCAACGCCCACACCCTCCCGGTCCCGATGATGAACGTGCTGAACGGCGGCGTCCACGCCGACAACTCCGTCGACTTCCAGGAGTTCATGATCATGCCGGTCGGCGCGCCCTCCTTCCAGGAGGCGCTGCGCTGGGGCACGCAGACCTACCACGTCCTCAAGCAGGTGCTGCACGACAAGGGGCTCGCCACCGCGGTCGGCGACGAGGGAGGGTTCGCCCCTGACCTCGAGTCGAACGAGGACGCGATCAAGCTGTTGCTCGAAGCGATCGAGGCGGCTGGCTTCACCCCCGGCGACGACATCGCGATCGCGCTCGACCCGGCCGTGAGCGAGATCTACCGCGACGGCGCCTACCACCTCGAGGGTGAAGGCAAGGTGCTGTCGTCCGACGAGCTCACCGACTACTGGACCCGCATCGTCGACACGTACCCCGTGGTGTCGATCGAGGACGGCATGCAGGAGGACGACTGGGACGGCTGGGCGAAGCTCACCACGGCGATCGGGGACCGCTGCCAGCTCGTCGGCGACGACCTGTTCGTCACCAACAGCCGCCGACTCCAGATGGGCATCGACCGCACGACCGCCAACTCGATCCTCGTCAAGGTCAACCAGATCGGCACGCTCACGGAGACGCTCGACACGGTCGCGCTCGCCACCCAGCACTCGTACACCGCGGTCATGTCGCACCGTTCCGGCGAGACGGAGGACGCCACCATCGCCGATCTCGCCGTCGCCACCAACTGTGGCCAGATCAAGACCGGCGCACCGGCACGCTCCGACCGTGTCGCGAAGTACAACCAGCTGCTCCGCATCGAAGCCGAGCTCGGGGACCAGGCCGCATTCCGAGGCCGGGCGGCGCTGGCGCCACGGTGAGTGCCGCCGTCGCCGCATCCGTCTCTGTCAGACTGACCACATGACCGGCACGTCGAGCGGCACCACGAAGGTCGCGCGCCCTGCGACGCCACCTCGGTCGTCCGACCGCGGCCGGTCGCGTCTCGGCGACATCACACGGCCCGTCGTCCGCGAGCGCCGGCTCGTACAGCGACGCCGCAGCACCGTGCTGTTCGCGATCGCCGCGCTCGGCATCTCCGGCGCGCTCGCCACCGCGCTGTTCGTGCTGCCGGTCCGAACCTACTTCGACCAGGACACGCAGGTCGGGCAGCGCGAGGCGCAACTGGCGGAGATCACCGCGGTGGTCGAGGACCTGCGCAGCGAGGTCGCCCGCCTGCAGACCGACGACGGCGTGCGGGAAGCGGCTCGCGCCGAGCTCGGATTCGTCGAGCCGGGTGAGCGGCGCGAGACCGTGCTCGACCCGACCGGCGTACCGACCGATCTCCCGGAAGGCTGGCCCTACGACCTCGTCGAGAACATCGTCGAGCTGCGCACGAGCCCGCCACCGCCACCATCGTCGACCCCCGCGACGACCCCCTGACCCGATCCCTGCGGCCGGGAGGGGTCCGACTTCTCACCAGCGGTCCGGCAGACTGGCGGACGATGTCCGACACGCCTCCCATCATCGCCGAGGGGCTGCAACGCCACTTCGGAACCGGCGACCAGCTCGTGAAGGCCGTCGACGGCGTCGACCTTCGCGTCGAAGCCGGCGAGATCGTCGGCTTCCTCGGCCCGAACGGCGCCGGCAAGTCGACCACCGTGCGGATGCTCACCACGCTCCTGCGTCCCACCGGCGGCACCGCGCGTGTGGCCGGTTTCGACATCGTGCGGGAGGCGAACCAGGTTCGCCGGAGCATCGGCGTCGCGCTCCAGGACGCCGCGATCGACCCGCTCATGACCGGCCGCGAGCTGCTGCTGCTCCAGGCGGTGCTCTACGGCATCCCGAAGTCGCAGCACCACCAGCGGGCGGGCGAGCTGCTCGAACGGGTCGGGCTGTCCGCGGCCGGCGACCGTCGGGTCGGCACGTACTCGGGCGGCATGCGCCGACGGCTCGACCTCGCGCTCTCGCTCATCCACGAGCCGTCGGTGCTGTTCCTCGACGAGCCGACCACCGGCCTCGACCCGATGAGCCGGATCGCGCTCTGGGAGGAGATCCGTCGTCTCAACGGCGACGGCACCACGGTGCTCCTCACCACGCAGTACCTGGAAGAGGCCGACCAGCTCGCCGAGCGGATCGCGATCATCGACCACGGACGGATCGTCCGCAAGGGTCGCCCCGCCGAGCTCAAGGCCGAGGTCGGGTTCCCCACCCTCTTCCTGAACGTCGATCGGGAGCACCTCGAGCGGGCATCGGCCGTCCTCGAGACGTTCGGTCCGCTCCGCCCCACTGCCGAGGGCACCATCGGCGTCGGCCTCGAACACGGCGCCGGGGCGGTCTCGCACGTCGTCCGACGCCTCGACGAGGCCGGGATCGCGGTGCACCACCTCGAGCTCAGGGAACCCAGCCTCGACGACGTGTTCGCCCAAGCGACCGGCCACCGACTCGAAGGCGCTGAGACGTGACCGGCGCCATGACCAGGTCCGTCACGGAGCGGCACCAGGCGCGGTTCGCCCAGACGTCGGCGATGTCCCGGCGAGCGATCATGGCCGTCGTGCGCCAACCGAGCATCGTCATCCCGTCGCTGCTGTTCCCGCTGTTCTTCGTCGCCCTCGGCACCTCGTCGTTCGGTCGCGCGATCGACGTTCCCGGCTTCCCCGACGTCGACTCGTTCCTCGACTTCGCGCTCGCCGGCGCGATCGTGCAGGGCATCCTGTTCGGATCGACCGTCAGTGCCACGGCACTGGCGACCGACATCGAGAACGGGTTCTTCGACCGCCTGCTCGCCACGCCCACCTCTCGCACCAGCATCCTCGTCGGCCGACTGGCCGGCGGCATGGCGTACGGGGGGTTCCAGACGATCCTGTTCATCGTGATCCTGATCCCGTTCGGGCTCAGTGTGAAGTCCGGCCCGATCGGTGTGCTGGCGATGGTCGTCGGCGGCGTACTCGTCGCCCTCGCGGTCGGGGGCCTGATGTCCGCCCTGGCACTCAAGACCGGGTCGAGCGAATCGGTGCAGGGCGCCTTCCCGCTCCTGTTCATCCTGCTGTTCTTCTCGTCGACGTTCTTCCCACGCGAGACCATGCAGGGCTTCCACCGCACCATCGCCGACGTCAACCCGGTGTCGTTCCTCGCCGAGGGGTTCCGGTCGCTCACGATCGAACCGCTGAGCGCGACCGCGCTGGCCGAGACCCTCCTCATCCCGCTCGCGTTGGCGGTGCTCGCGCTCGCCCTGTCGCTGCGGACCCTCCGGAACCGTCTGGCGGCGATGTGAACGCCACCCTCAGCGCCAGCCAGGGCATCGCCCGCCGAAGTCTGCGCAACATCCGGCGGTTGCCGTCGGCGTTCCTGCCGGCGCTGCTCATGCCCGTGTTCCAGGTCATCTCCTTCACCGGCACGTATCGCGGGGTCACCGACATCCCCGGGTTCCCGACGGAACGATCGGCCAACTGGTTCCTGCCGCTCGCCGTCGTGATGGGGTGCTCGTTCGCCGGGATGGGCCTCGGGTTCGCGACCATCCGCGATCTCGAGTCGGGGTTCTACGACCGCCTCCGGATGTCCCCGGCGCCACGAAAATCGCTGCTGCTCGGCGGACTCGGCTCAGCACTCGTCCGCGCAGCGATCGCGATCGTGATCGTCACGATCGTCGGTGTCGCACTCGGTGCCAGGTTCACGGGTGGCGTGCCCGGGGTCGTGGCGCTCGTGGTCGCCGGACTCGGCATCGCGACGGTCGGTACGTTCTGGGCTCTGGGGCTCGTGTACCGACTCCGCGACATGCGCGCCGCCGCACTCATGCAGCTCACCTTGTTCTTCGGCCTGTTCCTCACCGAGGCCCAGATGCCGATCCCGCTGATGACCGGGTGGCTGCCCACCGTGGCTCGCTACAACCCGCTCAACCAGGTGCTGCGACTCGGTCGGGTCGGCTTCGTCGGCGATCCGTCCTGGAGCGACGCCTGGCCCGGGCTGCTCACGCTGGCGGTGTTGGTGTCGCTCGCTGGCCACTTCGCCCGCCGGGGACTCGCGACCCTCGACGACTGACGGACATCACCGCTCGATCACTACGGTGGCGGGCGTGACTTCGACGATCGGGCGTCTGCGTCTCGCCCTGGCGATGGTGCTGACCGTCTTCGTCGTCGGCACGATCGGTTTCGTCGTGCTCGGGCTCGCGCTGCTCGACGCGGTCTACATGACCGTCACCACGATCACCACCGTCGGGTTCCGCGAGATCACCGGCCCCGACGTCACGGTCGCCGAGAAGATCTTCACGATGCTCGTCATCGTCACCGGGGTCAGCACCGTGCTCTACTCGTTCACCCTCTCGGTCCAGGTCGTCGTCGAGGGTCAGCTCCGCGAATTCGTCGGGAGGCGAAGGATGGACAAGAAGATCTCCCACATGCGCAACCACGTCATCGTCTGTGGATGGGGACGGGTCGGCAAGGCGGTCGTCGACGATCTCGTCCGCGACGGCAAGGACGTGGTCGTCGTCGACATCGACGCCGACCGGGTCCGGACACTCGACATGCCGACCGTGGTCGGCGACGCGACCCTCGACAGCACGCTGCGCGCCGCCGGGATCGAGCACGCGTCGGCGCTCGTCGCGGCGCTCGAAGGCGACGCCGAGAACCTGTTCGTCACCCTCTCGAGTCGGGCGATCAAGGACGACCTCTTCATCGTCGCCCGCGCCCGCCAAGAGGAGAGCGTCGCCAAGCTCGCCCGGGCAGGCGCCGACCGCGTGGTCAACCCCCAAGAGCTCGGCGCCGCGCGCATGGCATCGTTCGTCGCACGACCCCACGTCGCGGAGTTCATCGACGTCGTGATGCACGAGCGGTCCATGGAGTTCCGCATGCAGGAGATCGCGGTCACCGACCACTCGCCGCTCGCGGGCGTGTCCCTCCGCGAGGCGAACCTCCGCCAGCGCGCCGGCGTGCTCGTGCTCGCGCTCCGCCAGACCGACGGCACCTTCACCACCAACCCCGACCCCGACACGATCATCGAGTCGAAGCACGTCATCATCGCCGTCGGTACCGACACCGATCTCGCACGGCTCGAGGAGGTGAGCCGATGACCGACCTCGTCCGTACCCACGTCCTGCTCGATCTCGACGGCACGCTGTCCGACAGCGAGCCCGGGATCCTCCGCTCGCTGCAGTGGGCGTGCGAGCAGGAGGGGTTCCCGATCCCGAGCGAGAAGGAGGTCCGGTCGGTGATCGGTCCGCCGTTCGAGATCGGGTTGCCGTCGATCGGCATCCCCGACGACGCCCTCGAACGGGTCATCAACACCTACCGCGAGCGGTACATGCGCATCGGCGCGTACGAGAACACGCTCTATCCCGGCATCATCGAGATGCTCGACGCGCTCGCCGGACTGGGGCTGTCGCTCTCGGTCGCCACGGCCAAGCCCGAGCAGACCGCCCACCCGATCCTCGACCACTTCGGCATCAGCGACCGCTTCGACGTGCGGGCCGGGGCCACGCTGACCTCGCAACGCCGCACGAAGGCCCAGGTCATCGACTTCGCCCTGCGCGAGCTCGAGATCCACGCCGACCCCGACCTCGTCGAGCACGTCATCATGGTGGGTGACCGCGACCACGACGTGCTCGGCGCGATGCACCACGGCATCACGTGCATCGGGGTCACCTGGGGGTACGGCTCGATCCAGGAGCTCCTCTCCTCCGGGGCCGTGGCGCTGGCCGACACCCCCGCCGAAGTTGTCGAGCTCGTCCAGCAGTCGTACCGTTTGCACGAGTGATGAGCGTCCCCACCAACTCCTCCACCGGTTCGCAGGTCGTCGCACCGGCCCTCGGCGCACCGCGCGGCCGAGCCGACCGCTTCATGCGGCAGCTCCTGCGCCTGCCGGCCGACGGCCAGAAGGCCACCGCCGCCGAGGCCCAGAAGGCGTTCCAGACGTCGATGGCGGTCGCCGCCGTTCGCTGCCTCATCATGTACATCCTGTTGCCGTTCGTGCTTCCCGCGATCGGCATCGCCGCCGGCGTGGGGCCGTGGATCGGCCTCCCGATCGCGGTCGCCGCGATCGTGGCGGTGACGATGAGCATCCGCCGGTTCTGGCGTGCCGATCACTCCAAGCGGTGGCACTACACCGTCGTCGGCACCGCGGTGATCGGTTTCATGATCTACGAGATCGTGAAGGATCTTCGCGAGATCTTCGGCTGACGTTCACTCGAAGGCGAGGAAGCTGGAGCCCTCGGCCCGCTGGCCGCGGCCGCGCTCGGGGCCCGCCGAGACCGCCTTCCAGAACGCCCGGTAGCTCGGGTACTCCAGGTCGGAGGTGACCCAACCGCTCGCGACGAGCTCCTCGTGGAGGCGGGGCAGGTTGGTCCACGGCACGGCCATGTCGGCGTGGTGCGCGAGGTGCCAGCCGGTGTGGTACGGCACCATCCAGTACCGGGCGAGCAGCGACTGACGGATCACGTGCGTCGTCTCGCGGCGGTCGCGCGACCGGATCATCCCACCGTGTTCGGCGATCGCACGCAGCCGGTTCGACACCTTCCACAGCGTCGACCACGACAGGATCCAGACGACGTACGCGAGCGGTCGCATGAACGCGATCGACAGGCCGATCAGCGCGACGTGGAGGGCCAGGATCATCAACGCCTCGGGACGCCGCTTGCGCATCGCGTGGAACAGCACGGCGAAGTTCTTGGCCGCGCTCACACCGGTCGCGTCGCGCCGCAGCTTGCGCAGCCACGACGCCCGTGACACCGGATACCCGGTGTACAGCGCCAGGTCGGGCTCGTCGGGCCCCATCTCGTCGCGATGATGCGCGAAGTGCGCACGCCGGTAGGCCAGCATCGCCTGGTACGACGAGTACCCGAGGAAGCGTCCGACCGAGTCGTTGAGCCGGCGGTGGCTGAACAGCAGGCGATGCGCGGCCTCGTGACCCAGGATGTTGAGGCAGACGTGACCGCGCGCCATCAGGAAGAACGCGATCAGGTACGACCACCACGTGTTGATCACCGCCGCAGCGATCACGACGCCGTAGGACTGCAGCAGCGTGCCGATCACGGCGACCGCGTTCCGGAGGTTGGGGATCCGGCGCAGTTCGTCACGCAGCTCCCGGATCGGCATGCCGCGGGCGTTGAGTCGGTCGTTCGGGAGCACCTGAGGGAGGTGCTCAGCCGGTGGCACCATCGAGACGTGCGGACGCGGCGCGTCCACCCCGCGTTCGCTCGTGTGAGGTTCGCTCGCGACAGACATGGCTGCAATGTTACAGTTGGTGATCGTGGCGAGCAAGGGGCGTGAGACATTGCGTGGCGGGATCGAGCGGGATGAGATCCGGCAGCTCAACGCCCGCTCACTCGCCCTCTCGGCGCTGCTCGGCACCCACCCCCCGGCCCTCCCCGCGAGGGCGCTCGTGGCGCTGGCCGAGCTGTTCGGGATGGCCGGCGGCACGATGCGCACCGCGCTCTCCCGGATGGCAGCGGCAGGAGAGGTCGAGTCCGATGCCGGCTGGTATCGCCTCACCGGGCGTCTGCTCGCCCGTCAGCAGGCCCAGGACATCGGTCGACGTCCCGCGGCCGACAACTGGGACGGCCGTTGGCACACCGTCATCGCTGCCGCCGACCAGCGCGACCTCGCGGACCGGCGCCACTTCCGGGCCGTCCTCACCGACCACCGCTTCGGTGAGCTCCGACCCGACACCTGGCTGCGACCCGCCAACCTGCCGATCCCCGAGCTCGGCGGCTCGGCGTTCGTCGTGACCGGCACCCTCGCCGACGGCGGCAGCCCGAGTCACCCGGGCGCGCTCGTCGACCGGCTCTGGGATCTCGAGTCGCTCGGTGCCACCGCACGGCTGCTCCTCGACCGGATCGCCCGCCTGCGCGCCACCATCGACCTGCGAGACGACGCGTCGCTCCCGGAGACCTTCACCGTCTCGGCCGCGATCGTGCGATTCCTGCGCAACGAGCCGCTTCTCCCACCGGCGCTCGTCCCGCCTCGCTGGCCGGTCGACGAGTTGCGCCGCGCCTACGACGACCTCGAGCACGACCTCCAGGCGAACCTGCGGCGATTCCTCCGCTCGTCGCGGGACCGAACGGCCCCTGGCCCGAAATTCCCCGCAGGTGACCGCTCCCGTTTTACCCAGCCGTCGCCATGAGGCATGATGGGCCACGCCGCGGCCCGACGATCCGGCTGCCTCACCCATCCAGACCGCCACAATTGAAAAGACCGAGGGGAGTCACAGTGGAGATCAGTGTCACCGTCAACGGGGTCACGCACACCCATGACGTCGAACCGCGCACGCTGCTCGTGCAGTACATCCGCGAGCACGTCGGGTTGACCGGCACGAACATCGGGTGCGACACCTCCTCGTGCGGCGCCTGCAGCCTGCACCTCAACGGCGAGGCCGTGAAGAGCTGCACCGTGCTGGCGGTCCAGGCCGACGGGCAGGAGATCACCACGATCGAGGGCCTCGCCGCCGCCGACGGCACGCTGCACCCGATGCAGCAGTCGTTCATGGACAACCACGGTCTCCAGTGCGGCTACTGCACCCCCGGCATGGTCATGGCCGCGACCAGCCTCCTGAAGGAAAACCCGCACCCGAGCGAGGACGAGGTCCGCATCGGGCTCGAAGGCAACCTCTGCCGGTGCACCGGCTACCACAACATCGTCCAAGCCGTCCTCGCGGCGGCAGGCAAGTGACCCGGTACGTCGGAGAAGGAGACCCACGATGATCCCAGCAGCATTCGACTACGTCCGGGCCGGTTCGGCCGAAGAAGCGATCGCCCTGATCGGAGAGCACGGCGACGAGGCCAAGTTCCTCGCCGGCGGCCACAGCCTCCTGCCCCTCATGAAGCTGCGGCTCGCCCAGCCGACGGTGCTGGTCGACATCGGTCGCATCGACGATCTCTCGTACATTCGTGACGAAGGTCAGCATGTCGCGATCGGCGCCCTGACCCGCCACATGGACGTCGAGAACAGCGACCTCCTGAAGGCCGAGGTCCCGCTGCTCGCCCACGCCGCCCACCACGTCGGCGACCCGCAGGTCCGACACCGCGGCACGCTCGGCGGCACGATCGCCCATGCCGACCCGGCGTCCGACCTTCCCGCCACCACGCTCGCGCTCGGTGCCACCTACGTGGCGCAGGGCCCGAACGGCACGCGCGAGATCGCAGCGAGCGACTTCTACCAGGGCTTCCTCACGTCGGCCCTGGAAGCGGACGAGATCCTCACCGAGATCCGCGTCCCGAAGATGGGAGGAGCCGGCTGGAGCTTCCAGAAGTTCAACCGTCGCGCCCAGGATTGGGCGATCGTGGGGGTCGCGGCCTGGCGTCGCAACGGTGATTCGGGCGTGGCGCTCGTCAACATGGGGTCGACGCCCGTGCTCGCGTCCAGTGTGTCGTCGGCGCTCGCCGGTGGCGGGTCGATCGACGATGCCGCCGAGCAGGCCGCCGCCGAAGCCGACCCGCAGGCCGATCTGAACGCCAGCGTCGAGTACCGCACGCACCTCGCCAAGGTGCTCGTGAAGCGGGCCCTGACCGAAGCGTCCAGCTGACCTCGCGCCCTCGGTCCGCTCACAGCAGACCGGCGTAGTCGCCACCGTCGACGTGGAGCTGCACGCCCGTGGTGAAGCGCGCCTGCTCGCTGCACAAGAAGGCGACGACCTGACCGAAGTCCGCCGGATCTCCCAGCGGGCGATCCGGCAAGCCGTCACGGTAGATCTCCTCCAGCCGGTCGGTCAGGTGCAGACCGGGCTGTGCGCTGTTGACCGTGATGCCGTCGCCGGCCACCTCGCGAGCCAACGTCTTCAAGAACGCTGTGGCACCGGCCCGCGCCGTGTTCGACAGGATCAGCTGGGCCATCGGCTGACGCACCGACAACGATGTGATCGCGACGATCCTCCCCCACCGTTGCTCCTGCATCGCGGGGACCGCGGCCTTGCACATCGCCACGACCGACATCAGGTTCAGGTCGAGCGCTGCCGGATAGGCGTCGACCGGCGTCTGGGCGAAGTTGCCGCCCGGCGGGCCGCCCGCGTTCGTCACGAGGATGTCGACCCCGCCGAGCGCGGCCCGAGCGTCGTCGACGAAGCCGCTCGCGCCGTCCGGTGTCGAGACATCGGCGACGAGGGGAACCGCGTTCGAACCGATCCGCGCCGCGGCGTCGTCGATCCTGGCGCGATCCCGGCCACAGATCGCGACCGTCACCCCCTCGTCGGCGAGCGCCTTCGCGCTCGCGAAGCCGAGGCCTGCCGACGCCGCCGCGACCGCCGCCCGACGTCCGTTGATCCCGAGGTCCATGCCGTGACCGTACACTCGACCTCGACGCACACGCAGGTGAGACATGTCGAACAACCCAGACGAGATCGATCAGCGCCACCTCGACGCGATCGCCGATGCCGACCAGTACCCGTACTGGTACGAAGACGCCGACGAACCCGACTCCAACCCGACGCTCGTCCGCACCGAGAGCTGTGATCTCTGCATCGTGGGCGGCGGCTACACCGGTTTGTGGACCGCCATCATCGCCAAGGAGCGCGATCCGTCGCGTGACGTGGTGCTCATCGACGCTGCCGAATGTGGCTCGGCGGCATCGGGCCGCAACGGCGGGTTCATGGACGCGAGCCTCACCCACGGACTCGGCAACGCCATGGCCCGCTGGCCGGACGAGGTCGAGATACTCGAGGAGCTCGGGCTCCGCAACCTGAACGAGATCGAGGCGGCGATCACGAAGTACGACATCGACTGCGACTACGAGCGCACCGGCGTGATCGAGGTCGCGAACACGTTCCATCCCCCGTCGTACCTCGAGGAGGTCCTCGCCGAGTTCGAGCTCATGCAGCGGCTCGGCCACGACGTCGAGTGGCTCGACGCCGATGCGATGCGGGCCCAGGTCAACTCGCCGATCTACACCGGTGGGCTCTGGGACAAGAACGGCTCGGCGATCGTCGACCCGGCCCGGCTC
>DATHUU010000179.1:0-6427 GCA_035461925.1 Ilumatobacter sp. | reverse complement strand
GTGGAACGTGTTGCCGCGCCGGTCGGTGATGGTCAGCGTCACCGCCCCCGAGACCGGGTCGTCGAGCTGCCGGGCGGTCACGACACCGTCGACGACGGCGAGAACGGGCTGGTGCTTCATCCCGTACACGATCGCCTCCGTGCCACCGTCGCAGTCGACGCACTCGACCGGTGGCACGACCACCGACCTGCCGAGGACTGGATAGGCGATCTCGGTCAGGGTCGGTTGGACGAGCGCGAGCTCCGGTGGGAGACCCGAGATGAACTTGAGGTCGGGCGGCACGGCTTCGAGCCCGTACTTGATGATGTTGCCGGTGACGTAGGACAAGACGTTGAGCCAACGGTGCTGGTACTCGCGCACGGTGAGCCGATTGCCCGCGCTCGGCACCGGGACCACGTCCATCAAGGTCGGATCGGTCGCCGCCTTCGGGTAGTACCAGATGACCGGCACCATCGAGACGTCGCCCTTCCAGCGGGCGAGGATCGCCTGCACGTCGGCGATCGCTCGCTCATCCTGGACCTCGGGGGGTGCGAGGTACGCGTGCGGGTAGCCGCGGTGATTGTTCCAGGTCGAGGCGATGTACTGGTACGCGCCCGACGCGTTGCCGCGATTGGGTGGTGCGTCGTACCGTCCGCCCGACTCGACGAACCGGATCGTGAACAGGATGTCGGCGAGGTCGGCGGGTACCTTGATCCCCAACGGAGCCGGCGGCGGCAACGGCGCCGCCGGGGGCGGGGCCGTCGGCGGGTCCGTGCCGGTGGTCGTGGTCGTGGTCGTCGTGGGGCAGGGGGGCAGCGTCGTGGTGGTCGTCGTCGTCCCCGGCACCGTCGTCGTGGTGGTCGTGGTCGCACCCGCGACCGTGGTCGTGGTGGTCGTCGGGGGCGCACAGGGCACGGTCTCGAACGACGTCGCGGCGGGCGGGCTGGTCGGCGCAACGGTCGGCGGGGTGGTCGACGGGGTGGTCGGCGGGGTGGTCGGCGGGGTGGTCGGCGGTGTGGTCGACGGGTGGGTCGGCGGTGTGGTCGGCCTCGTGGTCGTGGTGGGGACGGTGGTGGTGGTCGAGGTGGGGACGGCGGTGGTGCTCGAGACGGTGGTCGAGACGGTCGTCGAGGTCGTCGTGCTGGAGGTCGACGAATCGCTCGGAGGGTCGGTCGTGGCCGCGGCGAGACCCGTCGAGCTCCATGCCAACGCGATGCCGAGGCATGCCAGGCCGAGGACTCGGGAGCGAGATGCCATCATCGATCGACCGCCACGAACGCGACACGCTACCCGCACGACAGTTCCTCGGCATCCCCCCGGCGGTGCTGGAGCGCGGTCTGCGAACGTTTCGTGGGGACGGCCGAGCGATCCGACGGCTGTAGCGTGCGGCGGCGATGACCTCCACGCAGCGTGACGCGATCCTGGCGATCGACATCGGCGGGACGAAGTTCGCAGCTGGGCTCGTCACGATGCGGGGGGAGCTGCTCGACCGGTCGCGCGTCGAGGTCCAGCGCGACGTCGGTCCGCAGTCGCACTTCGCAGCGCTGGTCTCGGTGGTCGAGGAGCAACTCGACCAGGCGAAGGTCCACCACGACGTGCGGGTTCGAGCGATCGGCATCGGGAGTGCCGGGCCGGTCGAGCGCAACTGCGAGACGGTCTCGCCGGTGAACCTCACCGCCTGGCGTCGCTTCCCGCTCCGCCAACACCTGGTCGAGTTCACCGGGTTGCCGGTCTACGGCGACCTGGACGCCAAGGCGCTCGCACTCGCCGAGGGCTGGTTGGGCGCTGCCCGCGGCGTCTCGAGCTTCTGCGCGATGACGGTGTCGACCGGCATCGGCGGTGGCTTCGTCATCGATGGGGAGCTGCTCGACGGAGCGTCGGGCAACGCGGGACATGTCGGACACGTCATCGTCGAGCCAGGCGGACGGCGATGTGGGTGCGGCGCCCGTGGGTGCCTCGAGGCCGAGGCGTCCGGTCTCGCGATCGAGGCGATCACGGGACGACCGCCGACCGAGCCGACCTACGACATCATGCGTCGAACCGGACGGCTCGTCGGGCGGGCGGCCGGGATGATCTGCACGTCGCTCGATCTCGACCTCGTCGTGGTCGGTGGTGGGGTCGCGCTCGGATTCGCAGCCACGTTCTTCAACGCCGCCCAGGAGGAGATCGACGAGGTCGCTCGCGTCGGCCACGGTGCCGCGGCCCGGATCACGCCGGCTCGTCTCGGCGACCAGGGATCCCTCATCGGTGCCGGCGCAGTGGGCATCCGCGGCATCCGCCGTGCAGCCAGGACTGCGACACGATCTGCCGAAGGATCCGGTGGGACGCCTGACCTCCCGGTGTCGGAGTGAAAGAATGCGTGGATGACCAAGATCCGTTCGCGTGACGCCAGCAGAGTCCAGGATCGGCGCGGCCAAGGCGGCGGTGGCCTGTCCGGCGGTCTCGGTGATCTCCTGAACGGTGGGCTGCGCCGCGGAGGCGGCGGCGGGCTGCCGATTCCGGGTGGGTCGGGCGGACTGGGGTCGCTGCTCAAGGGCGGGGGTGGACTGGTCGCGCTCCTCGTCGTCGCCGCGGTGTTCTTCCTGCCGAAGCTGCTCGGTGGTGCGACCGGCAGCCTGGGCGGCGCGCCGCCGGTCGCCGGCGAGCCGGCCGGATCCTCGGGTGACACCGCAGCGGGCGCGAACGATGACGCGTGCAGCACCGAGCTCGAACAGATCGTCTGCGGGGCCACCAACGACGTCGCCGACTACTGGGTCGAACAGCTCCCCACCTCGTTCGGGGTCGAGTACGTCGAGACGGAGACGGTCTTCTTCTCCGGGTACACCAACACCGGCTGTGGTCAGGCGTCGTCCCAGACCGGGCCGTTCTACTGCCCGCTCGACAACCTGGTCTACTTCGATCTCGAGTTCCTCGTCCAGCTCCAGCAGAGCTTCGGGGCCACCGGCGACCTCGCGGCTCAGTACATCGTCGCCCACGAGTACGGCCACCACGTGCAGAACGTGCTCGGCATCAACGAGGAGGTCCGACGCGCGCAGCAGTCGGACCCGCAACGGGCCAACCAGTACTCGGTCGCGTTGGAGCTGCAAGCCGATTGCTTCGCCGGCGCCTGGGCCTCCGATGTCGCGGCGCGGGGCCTGTTCGACACACCCGAGGAGATCGAGGAGGCGCTGGCGGCCGCCGCGGCGGTCGGCGATGACGCGATCCAGCAGAAGACCCAGGGTCGAGTCGACCCCGAGTCCTGGACGCACGGCTCGTCGGCACAGCGGGTCGAGTGGTTCAGCCGCGGATACCGCACCGGCGATCCACAGCGCTGCACGACGTTCAGCGAGGTGCTCTGATCGCGCTTCAGTCGGCGAGCGCCCGGTAGAGCCGCTCGGCCGGACCGCGGCCGTATCGACGCTGGTACGCGACGGCGAGCGTCGTCGCGGCCACCCAGTACACGACGGCGAAGGTCAGCGCCGTCCCGAGACCACTGGGTCGGATCAGGTCGAGCTGGTCGACCAGGACGTTGAACACGAGGGCGTGTCCGAGGTAGATCGTCAGCGACATCTGCCCCGCCCGCTGCAGCGCGTCGACGACCGGAGCCTGTCGGAAGCGGTCCGCCACCCAGGAGACCGCCGTGAACGCGAGCAGCGAGGTCCCGAGCGCGTTCGCGGTGTAGGCGAGACCGCGCTCGAACGGATCGACGCTGAGCATCACCAGCGCCCGATCGGAGGTGGCCGCCGAGTTCACGATCGTCGACGTGGCGTAGAGCACGAACCCCACCCCGCTCACCGCTGGTCGCCACCAGCTCGTCCAGAGCACCCGGCCGAGCACGATGCCGGCGCAGAAGAAGGCGAGCCACGGCAGGAGCGGATGGGTCCCGTTGACGAACAGATCGAACACGAGCCCGCGGGGTGAGCGTGGGCCGGGGTCGGTGAGCCAGGACGTGTCGTGGCCCTCGATCGTGGCGTCGTACCGCCACCATCGGATCGCGGCGGCGGCGACCGCGGCGGCCGCAGCCGTGACGAGCACCCACCGGCTGCGCAGGGTGAAGAGCATCGCCGCGAGCACGAACATCGCCCCGTAGAACGGCAGGATGGTGCCGCGCCAGATCATGTCGAACAGCAGGCCGACGCCGTAGAGCAGCAGACCGCGGCGGACGAGGCGCCAGCGCATGGTGCGAACCCGTTCGGCGTCGTCCCGCGACGAGCGGGTCATCAAGGTGACGCCCACCCCTGCGGTGAGCACGAACGTCGCCGCGAACCGTGTCGACAACGGACCGGTCCACGGATCGAACAGGTCGGCCAGTGGGCCGTTCCCGGGGTCGCCGCCGAGCAGGATGAGGTAGCCGTGGTAGTTCATCACGACCACGCCGAACATTGCGAGTGCTCGGACGACGTCGGGTCCGGGCAGTCGTGCGCGGGGTGCCATCGTTCCTTCGTCTCGTGGCGACCGGGCTCAATCCCAGCGCAGCTCGTCGACGACGGTCAGGGTGAGGGGACGCTGCAGGTCGATCCAGTCGCCGGTCCGCGGCGTCGCAGCTCCGGCCGGCACGAACAGCATCGAGGTGTGCATGTGCGGAGGCTCGACGAGGTGCAGCCGCTCCCGCCGGTAGTGGAAGGGGCTCCGTCCGTCGTCGAGCGCCGTCACGCCGTTGGCGGTGCCGGCACCGACCATCAGCAGGGTGCCGTCACCGGGTACGTCCGTCTGCCGATAGCCGACTGCGGTGCCGGCGCGAACCGACCTCGAGTCGAGGACGTCGGCCTCGAGCCGCATCGCGCCGCGGTCGCCGTGCCAGAGATAGGTGCCGAGCCGCAGCTTGTATCGGTGGGTCGTCGGCAGCGACTCGTAGGTGTCGGGTGCGAGATGGCTGACCCAGACGTCGAGGGACGGATCGATCTCGGGAAGCCGCCGGACGATCTGCTCGCGGTGCTCGTCGTCGCTCCCGGCGAGTGGTGGGTGGATGGCGACGCCGACGGTTCGCAGCCCGGCCCGCTGGGCGACGGCGACGAGCCCGATCCCGTTGCCGTACCGATGCATGTCGGAATCCAGCTTCACGATCACCCGGCCGCCCCAACCCTGCAACGCCTCGATGTGGGCGGTGCTGCCCACCGTCAGGACCGGCCGCTCGTCGGCCGGAGCGCGCAGCGTCGGGGTGAGCACGATGGGGACGACCGCGTCGGGGAGCCCGGCGAGCTCGTGGATCGTTCCGACCGCGAGCAGCCGACTGAGCTCGCTCGCGATGGTGGCCAGCTCCGCGCGGCCGAACCCGTAGCCGTTCCCCTTCACGACCGGGATCAGTCCGTCGAGGCCGGACGCGACGTCGGCCACGTGGTTCCACCAGCGGGCACGGTCGACGGTGAGGCGGATCGTCACCCGGTGGACGGTAGCGGCTCCGCCACACTGGTCGACGGCGTGCTCCGGCCGGGCCACGAGGTGAGGTCCGGGACCAGTGGGGCGACGGTTCGCTCCCGGGCGACGCCTCGCCACACGCCGATCGAGTAGGCGAGATCGTCGACGACGCGGAGCGGATGTCCCGCCGCGAGCAGCGCGGCGACGAGCATCCGACGCGTGCGAGCCGATCGGATCGCTGCGAGCGCGACGATCGGCCACCACGCACGCCGGACCGCGGCCGCGAGCTGCTCGCCGGCCAGGAGCGTGCCGGTCGTCGCGAGCCCGAACGCGGTTCGGGGCGGGACGTCGGGCAGCTTGCGGACCAACGCCGCACCGGTGGCGGCGGTGCCGGCAGCAGCCAGGACCGGCCGGCCGAGGATGCAGAGGCCCCACACGGCCGCGCTCCAGCCACTGACTCGCACGGGGGCGAGTGCTCCGGGGTGGCGGCGGGACAGCGGGGCGGCCGACGAGCCGTAGCCGATCCGCTGTCGTGCCCAGGCCCGCCAGTTCGGTCGTGGGTCGTGCTCCGCCTCCACCGCCGGCTCGTACCTGCACCGCCATCCGGCGGCGTCGAGCCGCCAGACGAGGTCGACGTCCTCACCGAAGCGCAACGTCTCGTCGAAGCCGCCGACCTGTCGGACCGCGTCGACTCGACACACGATCGCAGCAGCCGGGACGTAGCTCACCCGCGACCCGGCACGGACACGGGCCGGATCGGGGCCGAGGTCGAGGGGGCTGTGCCGACGCTCCCATCGGCCGAGCGGGCCGGCCGCCGGACGGCTCCGGACGCGCGGGGCGACGAGGCCGACCCGGTCGTCGTCGAAGTGGGGGAGCAGGTCGGCGAGCCATCCCGTGGGGACGCGGACGTCGGCATCCACGAACGCGACGAGGGGGGTCGCGACGGCCGCGAGCCCGGCGTTGCGAGCTGCCCCCGGACCCCGGTTCGCGTCGAGCCGGACCGTCGACCCTGCAACGGCGGGGCAGGAGCCGTCGTCGACGAGGATCGCGCCGGGAGGCACGTGTGCCGGCTCCCCGTGCGTCGGGACGACGATCGTCACCTGGGCGTCGTCGT
>DATHUU010000178.1:0-8580 GCA_035461925.1 Ilumatobacter sp. | reverse complement strand
GAGCCCGAGATCCTGCGCACCAACCTCGCCTCGGTCATCCTGCAGATGACGGCGATCGGCCTCGGCGACGTCGAGCGGTTCCCGTTCGTCGAGGCCCCGGACTCGTCCTCGATCAGCGACGGCTACCTGCTGCTCGACGAGCTGAGCGCGCTCGCCCCCGGCCGGATCGGTGCGCCGCGGAAGCTGACGAAGATCGGCCGCCACCTCGCCCGCCTCCCGATCGACCCGCGGCTCGGTCGGATGGTGATCGAGGCCGAGCGTCTCGGCTGCGTGCGCGAGGTGCTGGTCATCGCGGCTGCCCTCTCGATCCAGGATGTGCGCGAGCGCCCCAAGGAGGCGCCGGAACGAGCCAACGAGCTGCACGCCCGGTTCCGCGTCGAGGGGTCCGACCTGCTGTCGATCGTCGCACTGTGGGACCACCTGCGCGACCGTCAGCGCGAGCTGTCCGGCAACCAGTTCCGCCGGATGTGCCGCGACGAGTACCTGCACTATCTGCGGGTGCGGGAGTGGCGCGACCTCTACAGCCAGCTCCGCCAGGTCGCCGGGCAGATCGGCATCCGGCCGACGGTCGACGCGGCGCACCCCGACCACGTGCACCGCGCCGTGCTGGCCGGTCTGCTCTCGCAGATCGGCGTCCGCGACGGTGACGGCCGGGAGTTCCGCGGCGCCCGCGACGCCCGGTTCGTGATCGCGCCCGGCTCGGTGCTGACACGTCGACCGCCACGCTGGGTGATGGCGGCGGAGCTCGTCGAGACGAACCAGCTCTACGCTCGCCGGGTCGCCGCGATCCAGCCGGAGTGGGCCGAGCCGCTCGCGCAGCACCTCGTGAAGCGATCGTACGGCGACCCCTGGTGGGACGCCCGCCACGGGCGCGCCGTCATCGCCGAGACCGTCACGCTGTTCGGCCTGCCGATCGTCGGCAGCCGCACGATCGGACTCGACCGGGTGGATCATCGGCTGGCCCGCGAGATGTTCATCCGTCATGCGCTCGTCGCAGGGGACTGGGAGACCCGACACGAGTTCGTCGCCCGCAACGAGCGCTTCGTCGAACGGGTCCGGTTGCTCGAGGCGCGGGTCCGGCGCATCGACCTGCTCGACGACGAGTCGCTGTTCGAGTTCTACGACGAGCGGGTCGGCGGCGACGTCACGTCGGGCCGGCACTTCGACCGTTGGTGGCGGGACGCAGGTCGCGAGCGACCGGACCTGCTCGACCTGACGCCGGCGGCGCTGAGTGGGCGGCGGGGGATCGATCTCGCCGACTATCCCGACACCTGGCGACAGGGCGAGTCGGAGTACCGGCTCACGTACCGGTTCGAGCCGGACACCCCGCTCGACGGCGCCACCCTCGACGTCCCGCTCACCGCGCTCAACCAGGTCGACGACGAGGGCTTCGACTGGTTGATCCCCGGCTACCGACGCGAGCTCGTCGGCCTGCTCCTCCGTTCGCTGCCGAAGGATCTCCGACGGCACCTGATCCCGATGGCCGAGTCCGCCGAGGCCGCGTACGATCGGCTCGGCGAACCCGAGGGACGACTCGTCGACCGGCTCGCGACCGTGCTGAGCGAGCTGTCCGGCCAGCCGGTGCGCGCCGCCGACTTCGATCTCGAACGGCTGCCGACCCACCTCCGCCTCCACGTCGTCGTGACCGACGAGCACGGTTCGGTCGTCGACGCCGGTGACGACCTCGACGCGATCCGCGCCCGGCAGGCCGGCACGACCCGATCGGCGCTCGCGAAGGCCGCCCCCGTTCCCGAGCGCCGCGACATCGTCCGATGGGACCTCGGCACGCTCGAGCGGGTCGTCGAGCGACGGACCGATGGTGGCCACGTCGTGCGCGCCTATCCGACGCTCCTCGACCGCGGCGACAGTGTCAGCCTCCGGGTCGTCGACAACCCGGGTCTCCAGGAGCGGGCGATGCGCGGCGGCGTCCGCCGGCTGCTGCTCATGGCGGCGGCCCCCACTGCTGCGAAGGTCGAGAGGAGCCTGCCGAGCGCAGCCCAGCTCGCGATCGCGGCCGGTCCGATCCCGCTGGGCGACCTCGTCCAGGACAGCATCGAGGCTGCCGTCGACGCGATCCTCGCCCGCCACGAGCTGCCGTGGAGCGACACCGAGTTCGGACGCATCGAGCGAGCCGTCCGGGATGACGCACCGCAGCTCGCCGCCGACGCGCTCGCCGAGGGTGCCGACATCGTCGCGGCAGGGGAGCGGGTGCGCAAGCGACTCGGCGCGCTCACCGCTGAGACGCTCGAGCCGACCGTCACCGACGCGCGCGCACATCTCGAACGGCTCGTCGCACGTGGCTTCATCCGGCGCGTCGGAACCGATCGGCTCCCCGACGTGCACCGCTACGTGCGCGGCATCGAGTACCGGCTCGACCACCTGGCCGGTGACGTCGCACGCGACCAGCGGCGCATGGCCGAGGTCCGGCCGATCGAGCACGAGTACGCCACAGCCGTGACGTCGATCGACCGGATGACCGAGCAGGCGCGAGAGGTCGCCTGGATGCTCGAGGAGCTGCGGATGAGCACCTTTGCGCAACCGCTCGGTGTCGACGGCCCGGTGAGCGTCAAGCGCATCCGCCGCGAGCTTCGAGCCGCGCTCCCCGACACGGCGTGACGCATCCCGGGGCGCGCCGGGTGACTCGCGACAGCGTACTGTCCTCGTATGAGGCCGATGGGGGCGGCAGGGGGAGTCGACAGTCGGCGTGCGTGGTTCACCGTCGTCGCCGCGTTCTTCGCGTCCGCGGTCACCCTCGGCACCGCGTACAGCTTCGGCGCGTTCTTCGAGTCGATGAGCGAGGAGTTCGGTTCCGAGCGCGGCGCGACGGCGGTCATCTTCGGTCTGACGACGTTCGCGTTCTTCTGGCTGAGCCTCGTCACCGGTCGGTTGCTCGACCGGTTCGGGCCGCGGCTCGTCCTCGGCATCGGTGCCGTCGCGATGTTCGCCGGTCTGCTGCTCACGAGCCGGGTCGACTCGCTCGAGGTCGGTTACGTCACCTACGGGGGCGGGGTCGGCATCGCCGCCGCGTGTGGGTACGTGCCGATGGTCGCGATGGTCGGGGGGTGGTTCGTCCACCACCGCGCGGTCGCGGTCGGGCTCGCGGTGGCGGGGATCGGGGTCGGCACGATGGTCATGTCGCCGCTGTCCGCGGCGCTCATCGACCGCTACGGGTGGCGTGACACGTACGTGATCTTCGCGATCGGCGGGACGGCGGTCCTGCTCGCCTGCATGCCGCTGTCGGCGCGGCCGCCCGGCGACGGGACGCCGCAACCCTCCCGCTTCGGCGACGCGCTGCGGAGTCCGGTCTTCCGCCGCATCCATGCGTCGGCGTTCGCGCTCGGCCTCGCGCTGTTCGTGCCGTTCGTGTTCGTCGGGCAGTACGCGAAGGACCGCGGCGTGAAGTCGGTGCAGGCCGCCGTGCTGGTCGGCGTGCTCGGCGGCGCGAGCGTGCTGTCCCGCATAGGGTTCGGGTCGCTCGTGCGCCGGTTCGGCTCGTTCCGGCTCTACCGCACGTGCTTCGTGATCCACGGGCTGAGCTTCGTCGTGTGGCTGGTGGCGGGGAGCTCGTACGCGCTGATGCTGGTGTTCGTGCTCGTCCTCGGCGTCGGGTACGGCGGCTTCGTGGCGCTCGGGCCGATCGTGATCTCCGACCGGATGGGCGTCGCCGGCCTCGGGTCGATCCTCGGGCTGCTGTACACGGCGCCGGGTGCCGGGGCGCTGATCGGCGCGCCGACCGCCGGTTGGATCATCGATCGAACCGACACCTATCGATGGGCGATCATCGCCTGTCTCGTCGCGTGCGTGGTGTCGGTCGTCCTGTTGGGCGGGCTCCCCGTCGGCCCCGACGGCCGCCTCGAGCGCGCCCCCGACGCCCGCGGCTGACCGTCAGGTGTGGGCACGAACGGCGGCGACGGCTTCGACCTCGTCGTCGGTCAGGAGGATGAGCTCGCGGTAGCCGTGACCGTCGGCGAGTGCCTCGAGGAGTGGCCACACCGGGCGGTGCTCCGTCCAGTACTCGCGGCCGAGCAGCACCATCGGCGAGGGTGGACCGAAGCTCGCGTAGTGGTTCTGGGCCGCATCCTGGAAGATCTCCTGGATCGTTCCGGCGCTCCCCGGGGCGAAGAGCACGCCGTGGGTCGCGACCGCGAGCAGGCCCTCCTCGCGGACGCTGTTCGCGAAGTACTTGGCGATGTGGGTCGCGAACGCGCTCGGCGGCTCGTGCCCGTACATCCACGTGGGGATGCCGATCGACGCGAACCGCACCTGGTCGACGGGCCAGCGCTCGCGCACGGCCCAGGCCCGGTGGAGCCAGTCGGGGTCGGCGTACTCCTCGCCCGGCTCGGCGCCGACCGGCCGCGGGGCGAGCAGCTCGATCGCCAGGTCGAGCTGCTCGTCGCCGGTGTCGGCCATCCACGCCCCGAGGTGCGTCGCCTCCATCGCGCCCGGCCCGCCACCGGACAGCATCAAGAAGCCGTCCCGGGTCAACGCGCGGCTGATGCGAGCCACCATCGCGTAGCGAGGGTCCGCCCGCTCGAGACCATGACCGCCCATGAAGGCGACGGGTCGTCGACCGGCGAGCAGCTCCTGGAGCGCGTCGGTGATCGAGTGGTCGTGCAGCCGACGAGCGAGGGACTCGTCGATGCGGTCGGGGTACTGGCGGCCGGTCGCGACCCAATGTCGGTACACGCGCGCGTCGTACGTCGTGTCGTAGCCGTCCGGCCGGCTGGGGTCGAAGCCCGCGAACAGCTCGTCGGGGGAGTAGAGGCGAGCACGATGGGCGGTGAACGGTCGACCGTCGTCGTCCCGGATCACGGTGGCACCGGTCGTCGTGAGGTAGCCCGCCTGGGCCGGGGTGAGCACGCACGACAAGAACAGACACCCGGCGAACGAGCCGGACTCGAAACCGGCGACGTCGCGGAGGTCGAGTGCCTGGAACGCAGCCGGCGGCCGGACCTCGGCGGCGAGCCAGTGCCGGCAGCCGTCGAGGTCGTCGATCTCGATCATCGCGGCAACGGTAGCGAGGCCGGTCAGACCGGCCGGGCGAAGCGGTCGTGTTCGGGGTCGTACCGGAAACCCATGCGGACCAGGTAGCCGGGGTGGGACTCGCGGCCGGCGGCGCTCGAGAGCTGCGTGATGCCGGCCGAGCGGAACACTGCCGAGCCACGGCCGTAGAGCCACGAGCCGAGGCGCGAGTCCCGGTAGGCCTTGAGGACGTAGTCGAGGTCGATGTCGAGCTGGTCGCCGTCGCGGTTGCCGAGCACGACCCCGGCCGGCAGCCCATCGCGGGTCAGCACCAGCGCGAAGTCGAACGGATCGCCGAGGTCGTAGTCCGGTTGGAAGGTGGCGATGTCGCTCGCGTGATGGGTGAGGAAGTCCAGCAGGAACGGTGAGTCCGGCGGCACCACCACGGCCCCCAGGTCGCGACGTCCACCGAGCTCGCGCGAGAGGAACCAGGTGTTGAGCACGGCGATCGCCGCGTTCGTGACCATGATCGGGATCGACTCGATGAGCACGCCGTACGCCACGAAGGTGACCGACCCGAACAGCGAGATCGTGCGGAGCCGAACGACGCTCGTCATCGCGAGCGATGCGACGACCAACGCCGACGCGACGTACCCGACGAGCTCCTGTCCGTTGAGTTCCACCGCGTCAGCCTGCCACGGCGGTGTCGGTCAACCTGCCAGCCGCGCGACGACCTCGCCGAACTCGCGGACCGTGTCGGCGATGATGTCGCGGACCGGCCGGACCGAGTCGATCCGGCCCGCCACCTGGCCCGAGAGGGCGATCGCTGCCTCCATGTCGCCACCGAAGTAGAGCGCCATCGCGTCGCCGAACTCGCCGAACACGTTGTCGGGCGACTCCATCAGCCGCGTCGTGCGCTCGGTGCGCAGCGCCCGCAAGGCAGGGGAGTGGCGCTGGTTGAGGAACAAGGTGTCGGTCTCGGCGGCGTCGATGATCGCCTGCTTCCAGTTCGGGTGCACCGGCGACTCGGCCGCGGAGACCATCCGGGTCCCCATCTGGACCCCCTCCGCCCCGAGCGCGAACGCGGCGGCCATCGTCGCGCCGTCGGTGATGCCGCCGGCGGCGATGATCGGGACGTCGACCCGGGACCGCACGAGCGGGAGCAGCACCATCGTGGAGACCGGCGTCGGGCTCTTGAAGCCGCCACCCTCGCCACCCTCGACGACGAGCCCGTCGACGCCGGCGTCGACCGCCTTGAGCGCCGCCTGCAGTGTGGGCACGACGTGGTAGACGGTCAGCCCGGCGTCCTTCAGGACCGGCGTGTACTTCGTCGGCGAGCCGGCCGACGTCGTCACGAACTGGACGCCCTGCTCGATGACGAACTCGGCGATCGACGGGTCGCGCACGAACGCCTGGGCGATGTTGACCCCGAACGGGCGGTCGGTGAGCTCGCGCATCTCGCGGATCTCGTCCTTCACCGTGTCGAGCTCGCCGGACGACGTCTCGATGATGCCGAGCGCCCCGGCGTTCGACACCGCCGAGGCGAGCTGGCTGCGCGCGATCCAGCCCATCGGTGCCTGCACGATCGGGATCTCCACCCCCAGCTGGCGCGAAACACGGTTGTCGAAGGCGGGGTGGGCGAAGTTCACGCCGACGAAGCTACGCCCGGGTGTTCCCCAGGCCACCACGGGGCGAACCGCTCACGATGGTGCTGTGCCCGCCGACCAGGTGGCGTACTCGTCGGCGAACCCCAACATCACCAGGGGCAGGACCCCGCCGCTCATCACACCGGCCGGCCCGGCGACCAGGAGGAGCACCAGACAGTAGGCCGCGGTGAACACCACCGCGCCAGCACGCCACCGCATCACGCGATCGACCGGCGGGCGCTGGAGGCAGATCGCCCCGCCGGCGCCGAATCCGGCGGCGGCGCCCACCAGTGGATCGATCAGTCCGACCGGCAGGGCGATGACGAGCAGGAGCGCCATCGCACGCAGGACCTGCCCCGGCGCCTTCGGGTTCTTCGAGAGGAAGGCGAGCACCACGAACACGAACGGCGCCAACGCCAACCCGATCGCGGCCGGGGCGACATCGAACGCCTCGTCCCGACCGTCGTCGTCGACGAAGGCCGCGGCATAGCTGAAGTAGCTGACCATCATCACCACCGTGGCGACGGTGATGGCGATCCAGTTCTGGCGCCGGATTGAGCGCACGGCGGCCGGGGATCGGCTCGAGGTGACGGCGGGCAGGCGGGTCACCCCTTGACCGAGCCGGCGGTGAGCCCCCGCACGAA
This sequence comes from Ilumatobacter sp., assembly GCA_035461925.1. Taxonomy (GTDB): domain Bacteria; phylum Actinomycetota; class Acidimicrobiia; order Acidimicrobiales; family Ilumatobacteraceae; genus Ilumatobacter. The sequence continues at coordinate 1,328 of DATHUU010000178.1, read as the reverse complement.
GAAGCGCTGCAGCGCGAAGAACACGAACAGCGGCAGGATCATCGAGACGAAGGCCGCGGCGGGGAGCAGGCTGAGCGCACCCTCACCACGGCCGGCGAGCTGCGACAGCTCGACGGTGAGGACGGTCTTGCTGGGGTCGTCGATGCCGAGGAAGACGAGGGCGACCAGGAAGTCGTTCCAGGTCCAGAGGAACTGGAAGATCGCGAACGAGGCCAGCACCGGTACCGACAGCGGCACCATCAGCTTGGTGAAGATCTCGAAGTGGCTGGCGCCGTCGATCTTCGCCGACTCGATCATCGACGACGGGAGCGATCCCATGTAGTTGCGGAGCAGGTACACGGCGAGCGGCATGCCGAACCCGGCATGGGCCAACCACACCCCGGGGTAGGTGCCGGTCAGGTCGAGATCGGGGAACACCGGGATGCCGAACCAGTTGGCCCCGCCGGTGTAGAGCCGCAGGATCGGGATCAGGGCCATCTGGAGTGGGACGACCATCAGCCCGACGACCGTCACGAACAAGATGTTCCGGCCGGGAAAGTCCATCCACGCGAACGCGTACGCCGCGAAGGCGGCGATCGTGATCGGGATGACCGTCGACGGGATGCTGACCGCCAGCGTGTTCATGAACGCGTCGCCGAAGCCGTCGTCGAGCACGGTCCGGTAATTCTCGAGCGTCCAGGTGCCCGAATCGAACGGGCTCGCGAGCGCTTCCCACCAGCCCGACTCACGGATCGACCTGGGCTCGCGGAACGAGCTGACGAGCAGGCCCAGTGTCGGCACGACCCAGAGGACGGTGATGAGACCGATCGTGATGTAGATCGGAACGAGTGCCCGGCGTGGCCCGGTGACTCCGCTCATCGTGTCTCCTCCTGTGCCTTGAACCGCTTGATGTTGAGGACCAGGACCGGTATGACGGCCACGAACAGGAGCACGGCGAGCGTCGCGCCGACCCCGTTGTTGCGGTTGGTGAAGAACTCACGCACCATCTGCTGGGCGATGACCTGGGTCTCGTCGGCACCACCGGTGATGACGTAGACGATGTCGAACACCTTCCAGACCGTGATCAGCACGGTCGTCCAGACGACGACCACCGTCGAGGCGATCGTCGGGAAGACGACTCGCCAGAAGGCCTGCCACTCGGTGGCTCCGTCGATGCGGGCCGCCTCGAGCAGCTCCTCGGGGACGGACTTGATCGCCGAGGACAGGATCACCATCGAGAAGCCGGTCTGCAGCCAGATCAGGATGACCATCAGGTACAGGTTGTTCCAGGGCTTCTGTCCGAGCCAGGCGACCGGGTCGCCGAAGTTGTCCCAGATCGCGTTGGCGAG
>DATHUU010000177.1:0-20772 GCA_035461925.1 Ilumatobacter sp. | reverse complement strand
CCCGGCCGCTGCCGCGACGACCTGACCACCGACGACGTCGACGATTCGATCCGCGAGGCGACCCGCCCGTTCGAGCTCGTGGCTCGCGACGACGACCGTCGCTCCGGCGGCGACCGCCTGTCGCAGCACGGCGTCGAGCTCGTCGCGGCCGGCAGCGTCGAGCCCGGCATGTGGCTCGTCGAGCAACCAGAGCTCGGCACGCCGGGCGACGAGGCAGGCCAGCGCGGTGCGGCGCTTCTGCCCGGCAGACAGCGCTCGGACGGGGACGTCCCGGAGCCGGCCGTCGACCGCGAGCCGCGACATCGCGGACGTGACCTCCGCGTCCGTGGCGCGGACCGTGGCACCCCAGAACGCGACGTTCTCGGCCACGGTCAGGTCGGTGTAGAGCCCGTTGCGGTGTCCGAGCAGGCCGACACGGGGTCGGATCGCCTCGCGGTGCTCGACGAGGTCGAGACCGAACACCGTTCCCGACCCGCGGGCGAGAGGCAGCAGCCCGGCGCACAGCCGGAGCAGGCTGGTCTTGCCGGCGCCGTTCGGGCCGCGCAGCAGGACGACCTCACCCCGCTGGACCTGCAGCGACGCGCCGGCGAGGACCGGGAACGAGCCGAGCACCGCGACGGCGTCGTGGAGGTCGACGACCAGATCGAGGACAGGCTCGCGACCGGGAGCCCGGACGGGTTCGCCGTCGGACGGCACGGACGCTGCGGAGTCGCGATGCATGACCGCGGACACGCTACGCACCCCGGGCACTGCCCGTGCAGCCTGTCGTGGAACCGACCGCCTACGACCCCGGCCCGCCAGTAGCCTGCCTCGCGTGACGGACCGGATCGCCGACCTCGACCCTGTCAGCGGCGGCGTCACCGACGACACGGCGATCGCCCGCGGTGGTCACACCGATCTCGAGACAGGTGCCGACCGGACGGCCGCGGCCGGAACCGCACCGAGCTCCGCACCGACGTCATGGTGGGGACGTCGCCGCGAACGGCGTCGCACCCGCGTCAGCAAGTGGGATCGACCTCCCGACCCGCGGGACTGGCGGTTCTTCGTCGGCACGCTCGGCAAGGTGCTGATCGCGACGGGGATCTTGATGTTCGGCTTCGTCGCCTACCAGCTCTGGGGCACCGGCATCGAGACCGCTCGTGCCCAGAACCGGCTCGCGGATGCGTTCGAACAGGCGATTGCCGCGAGCGACGACGTGGCGCCCGAACGCGTCCCCGACCGCGTTCCCGACGACGAGGTCGACGAATCCGTCCCGGACACGACCGCCGTCGACGAACCGGACGCCCCCGCCGAGGTGGACGACGGCCTGCCCGAGCTCCCCGACCCGGTGCCGAGCGCGGTCGTCCCGGGCGGCGTCGACCTGTCCGATCTGGCGGTCGACCAGGAGATCCCGGTCATCGACCGGGGCGACGTGATCGCACGCCTCCAGATCCCGAAGATCGACCAAGACCTGTACGTCGTGGCCGGGGTGACGCTCGACGACCTCAAGGACGGCCCGGGCCACTACGACGACACCCCACTGCCCGGACAGTTGGGGAACGCGGCGATCGCGGGGCACCGCACGACCTACGGAGCGCCGTTCTTCGACGTCGATCAGCTCACCGCCGGTGACCAGCTGATCGTCACGATGATCACCGGTGACCGCTTCGTCTACGAGGTGACCGGGGTCCAGATCGTGTCGGCCTCCGACTACTGGGTGGTCACCACCCGCGACCCCAACGTCGCCGAGCTCACACTGACGTCCTGCCATCCGAAGTACACCGCACGCGACCGCATCGTGGTCCACAGCGTGCTCGTTCCCGAGCTCTCGGCGAACGTCGGGGTCGCCGAGTCGTACACGCTCAGCGACTCCACCTCTGGGGCGATCCCCGGCGACGATCCGACGCTCGCCGCCGACGAGCCGACCGTGACCGCGCCGACCGTGACCGCGCCGACCGTGACCGCGCCGCCCGTGACCGCGCCCACCGTGACCGAACCACCCGCGACCGCGCCGGTGGTCGCGAACGAGGACGCGCCGGCGGCACCCGTCGTCTCATCGCCCGCCCGCGCCGCGGCAGGTGACCTCCCCACCGCCCCCGATCCCGGGACGCTCGAGGAGCCGGAGCGGATCGACGCCTTCAGTCAGGGCTGGTTCGACGACGGCGAGGCGTGGCCACAGATCGCCCTCTGGGGGCTCGCGCTCACGATCATCTCGCTCCTCGCGTACCAGGTCAGCAAGCGGACCCGCCACGATTCGATCGGCTTCCTCGTCGGGATCGGCCCGTTCCTGTTCTGCCTCTACTTCTTCTTCCAGAACGTCAACCGGCTCCTGCCACCCGGCCTGTGAGCAGGGGCAGCGGGACGATGCCGATCCGGGTCAGCGCTGGGCGTCGCGGATGCGGACGAAGCTGAACGGCAGGCCGGAGGCGAGGATCGCGTCCATCAGCGCTCCGAGGCGAGGGGCCAGTCGGAGCTCGACACCGGCCTCGCAGTGAGCACGGAGCAGGTCGTCGACGACCTCGATCTCCTGGGGGTACACGACGTCGAACGCGACGTACTGGCCGTCGGCCTGCTCCCAGGGCTCGAACTCCGACGCGTCGAACGTGTAGCGGTAGACGCGCGCCGAGCGGATCTCGTCGAGCCACGTCTGCTCGGCGGCGCAGATCCGGTGTGATTCCGTGGCGAACCGCTCGGTGAGGATCCGCTGCTGCTCGTCGTCGTACGCCCACACACTGATGCGGGGCACCATGCGGGGGAACCAGTACAGCGGTGCGTGCTCCGCGTCGATCGCCCAGACCGCCGGTGGATGCGACGGATTGCTCGGCGGCACGTGGGGCGCGAAGCGTCGCAGCGTGCTGTCCTCGCTGAAGTGGTACACGGCGGTCGGCCGATCCTGCGTCCTGGCGGTCGGCCGATGGTTCGGCTCGACTCGTTGCGCGTCCGTCGTCACCGTTCGATTGTCGCACGTCGGGGACCCGCAGCGACGGTCTCCGCGCTACTGGCCCCGGAAGTCCGGCGGACGCTTCTCGAGGAACGCTCGTCGACCCTCGTCGGCATCCGCGCTCCCCCACGCCGCGGTTCGGGCGGCCTCGATCCGTTCGTCGGGCTCGACGTCACCCGCCAGGACCTCGAGCGCCAGCTTGTGGCCGGAGATGCTCAATGGCGCGAGACGGGCGATCTCCCCGGCCCACGCCAGCGCGTCGTCGAGGCTCCCGAGTCGGTGCACCGCTCCGGCGGCGTGCAAGCGTTCCGCGTCGTACACCTCGGCGGCGAGCAGCATCCCCCGGGTGAGCGGCCACCCGAACTCGCGGGCGAGGCGTTCGGCAGTCCACGGGTCGATCATCAGGCCGAGGCGTGCGGCCGGGACCGCGAACCGGCTCCCCGGCGTGGCGACGCGCAGGTCGCAGACCGCCGCCAGCTGCGCCCCTGCTCCCATCGCCGGCCCGTCGATCGCGGCGATGACCGGGGCGTCGAGCTCGGTGAACCCGTGCAGGACCCGTCGCAGGTCGGCGGCGAACACGCCTTCCTCGACCCCCGTGAGGTCGGCGCCCGCGCTGAACGCGGGCGGGGCGCCGGTGAGCACGACGGCGCGCGCCGCGGCGCACGCCCGCTGGGCGTCGAGCAACGCGAGCAGCGTCGCATGGTCGACCGCGTTGCGCCGTTCGGGGCGATCGAGGGTGATCAGCACCACGCCATCGGCGACGTCGTCGCGGCCTTCGACCCGTACCATGGTCGCCACTGTATGACTGCGCCGAAGCCCCGCCACGACCCGGTCCCGGCCGATCCGGTGCTCGCCCGCCGCGCCAAGCTGGCGACGTGGACCCTGCTCGCGAACCGGGTCGGCTACCTCCTCCTCGCGCTCGCGATGTCGCTGTTCGTGATCGCGTTCGTGTTCGGGTTCACGGCGCCGATGGCGACGGCCATCGTCGTCACGCTCGTGACCTCGTTCGTGCTGCTCGCCCCATCGATCGTGCTCGGCTACGCGGTGAAGGCAGCGGACCGCGCCGACGCCGAGAACGACTGGTGACCAGGCCCGTGATCGGGGCTCGTGGCCTGGCTCGAACACCCCACCCACGCTCCAACGGCGGCGATCCGGCCCTCCGATCTACTCGCGGGTAACCTTCATGCCACCCATGAACGCCCCACGACTCTCCGCCGACGCCCGCCGCGAACAAATCCTCGATGTCGCCATCGACGTCTTCGGGCGCGCCGGATACTTCGGGGCCTCGATGAACGACATCGCCGAAGCTGCCGGGGTCACGAAGCCGGTCCTCTACCAGCACTTCGACTCCAAGAGCGACCTGTACCGCGCCCTGCTCGAGGAGGTCGGTGCCCGGATGCTGGCAGCGATCGCGAAGGCGACCGCGAACTGCCATGACGGCAAGGAGCAGACCGAGCTCGGCTTCCAGGCGTACTTCCGCTGGGTCGCGCAGCGTCACGACGAGTTCATGTTGCTCTTCGGCGGCAGCGCGCGGCACGACGGTGAGTTCAGCAGCCAGATCCGTCAGATCACCGACGAGGCCGCCGCCGCGATCGCCCCGCTGATCACCGTCGACATCGACCCCGAGCAGCGCCAGACGCTCGCCCACGCACTCGTCGGGCTCGCCGAGGGTGCGAGCCGTCGACTCGTGGGCCTCGGCAAGGACTTCGACCCCGACGACGTGGCTCGCACCGTGAGTGGGCTGGCTTGGGCCGGCCTCCGTGCCACCCACCGGGTCAACGGATCCTCAGCCGGCCACCCCGGGTGACGTCGACGGCCCCCTTCGTCAAATCCTGACTCAAGATCGAGGCCCGCCCGCCGATCTGATCGGTGTGAACAACATCGGCCGCTCCATCGTCCTGACCACCATGGCCACCGTGCTCGCGACGATCCCGGCACTCAGTGCCGGCGCCACCGCTGACGTGACCGGTTCGGTGCGGACGATCGCCGAGCGCGCCGCCGAGGCCGCCGCCGAGGAGCAGAACCTGCTCCAGATCGCCGGCGCGAGCAACCTCGACGCCGCCGATCGAGCGGAGGTCGAGGAGCGCATCCGAAGCGCCGACGCGCGCGGTGTGGAGCTGCTCGAGCAGCTCGATCGTCTCGACGTCGATCTGTCGCAGGCGATCCGCATCAGCCTGAGCGCGCTGCCGCCCGCGGAGGATCGCTTGCTCGAGCCGGGCGTGTACGTCCCGCCGCCCGCGGTCTACGAGGCCGCCGCCGCCGACCTGCTCCGCATCGCCGAAACCCCAGAGTCGGTCGCCAGGGCCCCGGCCTCGTCGGGCTCGCCGTCGTTCGGGCTGCTCGCGGTCGCTGCGGTCGCCCTGCTCACGCTCGGTGCCGCGGCGTTCGGCAACTCGTTGCGTCGTCAGCCCAGGCCGCGCGAGCTGGGGGCGTGGAGCGACGACCTGACCGGTCTCGGGAGCCGCGAACGGCTCGACGCCGACCTCGCACTGTACGAAGGGTCCGACCGTCCGACCGCCGCGATCATGGTGGACGTCGATCACTTCGAGGACATCAACGAGCGCTTCGGCCAGACGGTGGGCGACGAGGTCCTCCGCAAGGTCGGCGATGCGCTGGCAGCGCACGTACGCTCCCGCGACGTCGTGTACCGGTCGGGTGGCGAGGAGTTCTGCATCCTCCTCCACGGCGCATCGACCAGCCACGCGACCGACATCGCCGAGCGCATCGTGAACGGCGTACGCGAGGTCGAGTTGCCGGACGGCGACATCGTCACGGTCTCCGTGGGCGTGGCGGGCGAGCCGCACGGGGACGCCATCGACGCGGTCCGACGCGCCGACGAGGCGCTGCACTCGGCCAAAGAGCTCGGCCGTGACCGAGCGGTGGCCGCCGAGGACCACAGCCTCGGCGTCTGAACGTCGGCAGCTCAGGTTCGACGAACCAGGCCGCGGTAGCCGTCGACGAAGGCTGCGCTGCGCAGCGTCTCGGCGACGCCGTCGGGGATCTGACCGCCGTCGACCTTGCGGACCTCGACCGATCGTTCGCGACCCGTCACGACGAGGTCGGCGAGCGAGCGGGCCCACGACGGATCATCGAGGCCCCGCCGGAACATGACGAGGTGGTGCGACTTCCGATCGAACCACACCGCCGGCACGCCGTCGTGCAAGACGACGACCGACGTCGCCGTCCGCGCCGGGCGTCCATCGGACGCCGGCCACGGCAGCGCCGCGCCGTACGGCTGGGCCGGGTCGGTCGAGGCGAGCACGACCGGCCGGACCGACGCGACGTCGTCCGCCGGGTCGCGGAACGACCGGAGGCGGTCGACGGCCCCGGGCAACGCGAACTGCGCAGCGCCGAGGCCGCTCACGAAGTAGCCGCGGCGCGCCTGGCCCCGCTCCTCGAGCACCTTCAGCACGCCGTAGACCGATGCGTACCCACCGACGACGCCCTCGGCCACGACGATCTCCCGCGTCACGACACCATGCCGTTCGAGGAGCTGCACCGCCTGGGCGTGAGCAGCTTCGGTCGGGGTCGGCGCAGGCTCCAGCGTCAGGAGGCTCCACCGCCCGGCCGCAGCCGGTGGCCCGAGCCGGGTGAGCCGGCCCGGGCGGGGCCGTGCCCCCGTGCGACGGGTCGAACGCTTCGGTGCCACTCCCCCACCGGCCAGCAGGGCACGCAACGGTGCGAGCGTGTCGTTGGTGACCTCGCCCGCCCAGACGAGATCCCACAGGGCCACCAGGAGCTCCGTGTCGGTCGCATCGGGGTCCGCGGCACGGAGCTGTCCCCAGAAGCTCGCTCCCTGCGCGCGGAGCAGCTCCCGGATCGCATCGTGCCGCTCGCCGTCCGGGCGCTGCTCCGTGACCCAACCGGGGGCCAGGAGCGCCAGCTGGTCCGCGAAGCACAGACGGATCCGACCGTCACGAGCACCGATCGAACCGGCACCGGTCCAGACCACCTCGCCGGCGGCACACAGCTCGTCGAGCTGGGCGGGCCGGTGCGGAGCGAGGCGTGCGGGCAGCACGTCGCGCTCGAGGGTCGAGGCGACGATCGGCGCGCCCGCGAGCAAGCCGAGCGCATCGACGAGCGCATCCGGGCCACGGCGCTCGGCCGGGATGCCGTGCCAGGCCGGGACGAAACGAGCGAGCGCATCGGGTTCGACCGGCTCGACCTCGCGTCGCAACGTGGCGAGCGACCGCCGGCGCAGCTGGCGCAGGACGTCGACGTCGCACCATTCGCGTTGGACACCCTCGGGCCGGAACTCGCCACGGACGACCCGCTCGTCGACGACGAGTGCCGCGATCGCACCCTCGACCCGTTCGACGGGGAGTGCGAACCGTCGCGCGACATCCGTCGACAGGAACGGGCCGTGGGTCCGGGCATAGCGCCCGACGAGCTCTTCGAGTGGTCGTGGCACCGGGTCGGTGAACGCCATCGGCAGTCCGAGTGGCAGCGAGCAACCCAGCGCGTCGCGATAGCGGGCAGCGTCGTCGGCCGCCGTGTAGCGGACGTCGGCACCGACGCCGATCTCGATCGCCCGCCGTTCGGCGATCAGGACCGCGAGCCAGTCGGCGGCGTCGCCGTCGCAACGCAGGTCGATCTCGGCCGAGGTCAGATCGCCGACCTTCCGGAGCACGTCGTGGAGCTCGTCCGCCGATCGTGCCCGTCGCCCGTCGGTGAGGCACTGCAGCTCGAGCTCGACGTCGGCGAGCACACCGGGATCGAGCAGCTCGCGCAGCTCCTCGGCGCCGAGCAGCTCGCGCAACAGGTCGCGGTCGAGCGCGAGCGCGGCGGCCCGGCGTTCGGCGAGAGGAGCGTCGCCTTCGTACATGTACTGCGCGATCCAGTTGAAGAGCAGGCTCGACGCCATCGGGCTCGCCGACGGGGTGTCGACCTGGACGAGCCGGATCTGTCGCGACTGCAGCTGCCCGAGGACCTCGCGCAGCGCCGGCACGTCGAACACGTCCTGGAGGCACTCGCGCGACGTCTCGAGCAGGATCGGGAAGGTCGGGTACCTCGACGCCACCGCGAGGAGGTCGGCCGCCCGTTGCCGCTGCTGCCAGAGCGGCGTGCGCTGATCGGGGCGACGACGGGGAAGCAAGAGCGCCCGGCCGGCACACTCCCGGAAGCGGGCCGAGAACAACGAGGTCTGCGGCAGCGCCGACACCACGAGCTCGTCGATCTCGGATGGTTCGATCACGAACACGTCGGCGTCGAGGTGGTCGGCGGCCTCCGGGAGCCGGATCACGATGCCGTCGTCACCCCACATCGTCTCGACCGGGAGGTCGTACCGATCCATCAGACGCCGCTCGATCGCCATCGCCCACGGCGCGTGCACGGGGGTGCCGAACGGACTCAACACACAGACCCGCCAGTCGCCGATCTCGTCGCGGAACCGCTCGACGACGATCGTGCGGTCGTCGGGCAGCACACCCGTCGCCTCGACCTGCTCGCTGAGGTACTGGACCACGTTGCCCGCCGCGAACGGATCGAGCGCGTAGTGGTCGCCGAGCCGCGCGAGGGCGTCGTCGGGAGCCAGCCCCCGGATCTCGCGCAGGAACGCGCCGAGTGCCCGCCCGAGCTCGAGCGGCCGGCCGGGCCGGTCGCCGTGCCAGAACGGCATCTTGCCCGGTTCGCCGGGCGCCGGGGTGACGATGACTCGCTCGAACGAGATGTCCTCGATCCGCCAGGTGGAGGCACCGAGCACGAAGGTCTCGCCCGGCCGACTCTCGTACACCATCTCCTCGTCGAGCTCACCGACGCGAGAGCCGTCGGGGAGGAAGACGCCGAACAGCCCGCGGTCGGGGATCGTGCCGCCGCTCGTCACGGCCAACCGCTTGGCGCCGTCGCGTGCCCGGATCACGTCGTTGACGCGGTCCCACACGATGCGGGGGCGGAGCTCGCTGAACTCCTCGCTCGGGTACCGCCCGGCGAGCAGGTCGAGCACGTTGCCGAGCAGCTCGTCGGTCAGCTCGTGGAAGCACGCGCACCGTCGCACGAGCGCGGCGAGGTCGGACACCGCGACGTCGCCGGTGGCCGCGGTGTGGGCGACGATCTGCTGGGCGAGCACGTCGAGCGGGTTGCGGAGGTACCGCGAATGCTCGATCTCGCCGTCGAGCATGCGGCGGGTGACGACCGCCGCCTCGATCAGGTCGCCCCGGTGCTTCGGGAAGATCGACCCCTTGCTGGGTTGGCCGACCGAGTGCCCGGCCCGGCCGATCCGCTGGAGCCCGCGACTGACCGCGCCCGGCGACTCGATCTGGATGACGAGGTCGACCGCCCCCATGTCGATGCCGAGCTCGAGCGACGAGGTGGCGACGATGGCGCGCAGCTCGCCCCGCTTGAGCTGGTCCTCGATCACGATCCGCTGCTCGCGGGCGAGCGACCCGTGATGGGCGCGCACGAGCTCGATCTCCTGCTCACCGGCAGTCTCCTCGTACAGCTCGTTGAGCTTGGCGGCCAGCCGCTCGGCGGCCCGGCGGGCATTGCAGAAGATGATCGTCGACCGGTGGGCGAGCACCAGCTCGAGCACCCGCGGATAGATGCTCGGCCAGATGCTCGACCGACGCTCGCCACCACCATCAGGTCCACCAGCAGAACGACCAGCAGAACCACCAGCAGAACCACCAGCAGAACCACCAGCAGAACCACCAGCAGAACGACCGGGCGGCCCCATCGGCGTCGTTCCGTTGCCGGGCTGCGACATGTCCTCGACCGGGACGACGACGTCGATCTCGAGCTGCTTGCGCGTGCCGGTGTCGACGATCGCCACCGGACGTGGCATGTCGGCGTCGGCCGTCGCGGTCTGGGCATAGCCGCCGAGGAACCGCGCCGTCTCCTCGAGCGGCCGTTGCGTCGCGGACAGCCCGATCCGTTGCGGCGGCCGATCGGCGACCTGCTCGAGCCGTTCGAGGGAGAGCGCGAGATGGGCACCGCGCTTGGTCGTCGCCATCGCGTGGATCTCGTCGATGATCACCGTCTCGACACCTTGCAGCGTCTCGCGCGCCGACGAGGTGAGCATCAGGTACAGCGACTCGGGTGTGGTGATGAGCAGGTCGGGCGGGCGACGGATCAGCTTCTGGCGCTCGTTCGACGGTGTGTCGCCGGTTCGCATCGCGACCTCGGGGGCCACGAACGGCACCCCGATCCGCTCCGCGGCGAGGCCGATGCCGGTGAGCGGCGCACGCAGGTTCTTCTCGATGTCGAACGCCAGCGCGCGCAGCGGCGAGATGTAGAGCACACGCGTGCGGTGCGTGCGCTCCTCCGGCCGCTCCGTGGTGACGAGGCGGTCGATCGAGGCGAGGAACGCCGTCAGCGTCTTGCCTGACCCGGTCGGGGCGCAGATGAGAGTGTGCTCTCCGGCGGCGATGTGCGGCCACCCCTCGATCTGGGGGGGTGTCGGCGCCGGGAACGCGGACGCGAACCACTCACGAACGGCGGGCGAGAACGCCTCGAGGACTGGGTGGTGCGCGATGGTCCGCAGGCTACCGAGGGGGTGTCGCAGCGTTCGCGAGAACGGTCACGGCAGCTCGATGGTGCGGGTGACGCGGACGTGGTCGAGGAAGGTCCGGTCGTGGGTGACGAGCACGATGGTGCCGGGGAACGTGTCGAGGGCCTGCTCCAGCTGTTCGATCGCGGGGAGGTCGAGGTGGTTCGTCGGCTCGTCGAGCACCAGGAGGTTCGCACCGTTCGCCATCAACAGAGCGAGCGACGCCCGGGTCCGCTCGCCCGGCGAGAGCGAGGCCGCCGGGCGGTCGACGTGCTCGCCGACGAGGCCGAACTTGGCGAGCAGTGTTCGCACGTCGGAGACCGTCCATCCGGTCGCCTCGGTGAACACGCGCAGCACCGGCTGCTCGGCGCCGAGCTGCTCGCGCGTCTGCTCGATCTCGCCGACGACCACACTCCGGCCCAGCGACGCCGTCCCGCTCGTCGGCGACAGGCGACCCACCAGCACGTCGATGAGCGTGGTCTTCCCCGACCCGTTGGGCCCGACGAGCGCGATCCGGTCCCCGTACCCGACCAACAGGTCGATCGGTCCGAGCCGGAAATCAGGACGTTCGACCACGACGGCGTCGAGCCGGGCGACGACGTCGCCGCTGCGGTCACCCACGGGGATCTCGAGCCGGAGCTGCCACGGTTCTCGCGGCTTGTCGACCTGCTCCAACCGGTCGATGGCACGTTTCGTCTGCGCCGCCTTGCCCGCCAACTGCTCGGTCTGGTCGATCTTGAACGCACGGATGTTCTTGTCGGGCTCGTCCCCCATCGAACGGCGAGCCTTGGCCTTGCCCTGCTGTGCCCACTCGCGCTGGCGCTGGGCCCGGTCGGCGAGCGAGCGCCGGGTCGAGTCGTACTCGTCGTAGCGCTCCCAGGCATGGCGGCGGGCCCGCTCGCGCTCGTCGAGGTACGCCTGCCACCCGCCGCCGTACTCGCGGACCCGGTGGGTGAACTCGTCGATCTCGACGACATCGGTCACGACCCGGTCGAGGAAGTGCCGATCGTGGCTCACGAGGAGCACGGGCGCCTCCAGGCCGAGCACCCACGCCTCGAGCACGTCGAGCCCGGCGATGTCGAGGTCGTTCGTCGGCTCGTCGAGCAGGAACACGTCGAAGCGCGAGAGCAACAGCGCGGCGAGCCCCACCCGGGCTGCCTCGCCGCCCGACAGGGACGACATCGGCTGGTCGAGCAGTCGCTCGTCGATGCCGAGCTCGGCGGCCACCTCCCCGACGCGGGCGTCGAGGTCGGCCGCCCCGAGCGCCAGCCATCGTTGGAGCGCGAGGTCGTAGCGGTCGGCGGCCCCGCGGTCGTCGGCAGCGAGCGCCGCCGTCGCGGCGTCGAGATCTCGCTGGGCCTGCGTCACGCCCGTGCGACGGGCGAGCGCAGCTCGCACGAGCTCGTCCAGCCGCTCGGGCTCTTGGAGCAGCCACCCGACGGTCGCGGTCGGCGGGCTGGTGCGAACCTCACCGGCATCGAGCGGGATCGCCGACGCAGCGGCGGCGAGCAGGGTCGACTTCCCGACACCGTTCGGCCCGACGATCCCCATCCGGTGCCCGCCCGCGACGACGAGATCGACGTCGTGGAGCACCGCCCGGCTCCCGCGGGTGACGGTGACCCCGCTGAGCGACAGCGTGGTCGTGGACGTGGTGGACGGGGTGGAGCGAGAAGCGGGGCGGGGTGCGGGCACGAGGAACCTCCGAGGGACGAACAGGGGCGGGCTCCTCAGCGCAGCATGGGAATCAGTCTGGCAGGTTGGCGGGCCGATCGCCACCGGCCACAATCGACGGCCCGGCCCGGCACCGGCCCACGACCCATCAAGCACCCCCTCCTCTCGCCCCCATCTCCTCCCCCCGTCTCCTCCCCGCCCCGTGAGCACCGTCACCCTCCGCCCCTGGCAGCGCGCGGCGTTCGAGCTGTTCCGCTCCAGCGGCGAGCCGGACTTCCTCGCGGTGGCGACCCCCGGTGCCGGCAAGACGACCTTCGCGCTCACGTGCGCCCGCGCCCAGCTGGCGGACTGGGCACGCGACGGCTCGGCACGCCGCCTCGTGGTCGTGGCCCCGACCAGCCACCTCAAGGTGCAGTGGTCGTTGAACGCCCACCGACTCGGCCTCCAGCTGGACCCCGACTGGGCGCCTGGCCAGGGGTTGGCACGCGACACCCACGGCCTCGTCACCACGTTCCAGCAGATCGCGACCGGGCCGGCCGCGGACAAGTTGCGCGGCATCGCCGCCGAGGGGATGGTCATCCTCGACGAGGTGCACCACGCCGGGGACGAGCGGGCGTGGGGCGACGGCATCCTCCGCGCGTTCGAGCTCGCTGCTCGTCGACTGTCCCTGTCCGGCACCCCGTTCCGGAGCGACAGCGCGAAGATCCCGTTCGTCCGGTACGACACCACGGCCGAGGGCGAGCTCGCCCACGCCGACTACACGTACGGGTACGGCGACGCGTTGCGCGACGGCGGGGTGGTCCGGCCCGTGTACTTCCCCCGCGTCGACGGGCAGATGGAGTGGTCCACGCCGTCCGGGGCGGTGCTGCGAGCGACGTTCGGCGACGCGCTCGCCCGCGATCAGGTCTCGGCCCGGCTGCGCACCGCGCTCAGCCTCGACGGCGACTGGATCGTGACCGTGCTCGGTCAGGCCCACGACCGGCTCCGCCGGCTCCGGCGTGAGCACCCCGACGCGGGCGGTCTCGTGATCGCGACCGACCAGGATCACGCCCACGGCATCGCACGGCTCCTCCGCAACCGGTTCGACACCACCGCCGAGGTCGTGGTGAGCGACGATCCGACGGCGTCCAAGAAGATCGCCGAATTCTCCGGCAACGACCGGCCGTGGCTCGTCGCCGTGCGGATGGTCTCCGAAGGCGTCGACATCCCACGGCTGCGCGTCGGCGTGTACGCGACGACCACGTCGACGGAGCTGTTCTTCCGGCAGGCGGTCGGACGGTTCGTGCGCTGGCAGTCGGGCCGCACGACGCAGAAGGCGTACGTGTACGTGCCCGACGATCCGCGGTTGCGCCACCACGCGTTCCAGATCGCCGAGGCGCGCCGTCACGTGCTGCGGCCCCCCGGCCAGCACGACGGCGACGACCAAGACGTCGACTTCGATCGGCAGGTGCACGACGACGACCGCGTCGAGCAGCTGTCGCTGTTCTCGGTCGTCTCGTCGACCGCCACCGCTGTGACCTTCCACGCGGTGACCGAGTCGGTCGTCGAGCTGTTCGACACGCCGGACTTCGACACGGAGCCCGACCCTCCTGATCCCGATTTCGACGACGACCCGGCCCTGGCGCTCGACCTGCCCGACGTGCCGACCGAAGCGGGCCTCGTTCCCTGGGGGTCGCTGAGCGTGGCAGAGCAGAAGGACGACCTGCGGACCCGCAACGCCGACGTCGCGAAGCGGCTGGTCGACATCACCGGATGGAACCACGCCCGCGTCCAGGGAGAGATGAACCGCCTCGCCGGGGTGACCTCGGTCTCCAGTGCCACGGTCGACCAGCTCGAACGCCGTCTCCGCTACGCCGAGTCCTGGCTGCGTCGCCTCCGGCGGGGATGACCGGCTCGACACCCCCCGCAGTCGTCAGCGCACCGGTAGGGAGATCGGGGGTCCCGCCGCCAGACTGTGCCCTCCATGACCGTCTGGACCGTCGTCTTCTTCGCAGTCGGTGTCACGGCGCTCGTGGTCGGCGCCGAGGCTCTCGTTCGGGGCGCCGCTCGCCTGGCCCGACGGACCGGTCTGTCACCCGTCGTCATCGGGTTGACGGTCGTGGCCTTCGGCACCAGCGCCCCTGAGCTGGCCGTCAGCCTCGGCGCCGCCCTCCGCGACGAGTCCGACCTCGCGGTCGGCAACGTCGTCGGCTCGAACATCGCCAACGTCCTGCTGGTCCTCGGACTCTCGGCCGTCGTCGGTGGAGGGCTCGTGGTCGCTCAGCGGATCGTGCGGATCGACGTCCCGCTGATGCTGGCGCTCTCGATCGCCGTCTTCGTGCTCGGCTACGACGGCGAGCTCGATCGCTGGGAGGGGCTCGCGTTCGTGGCCGCGCTCGTCGTGTACATCACGTGGACCGTCATCAGCACTCGCCGATCGGGAGAGGTCTCGATCGCCGAGGAGTACGACGAGGCACTGAGCGAGGACAAGCTCCGGGAGAGCTCAACGGTGGCGGACATCGGCTTCGTGCTCGCCGGACTGGTGTTGCTGGTCATCGGATCGACCGCACTGGTCGAGGCGGCGACCGACATCGCGTCGTCGCTCGGGGTCAGCGAGCTGGTGATCGGCCTCACCGTCGTCGCGGTCGGCACGTCGTTGCCCGAGATCGCCACATCGGTGCTGGCGGCGGCACGCGGGCAGCGCGACCTCGCGGTCGGGAACGCCGTCGGTTCGAACCTGTTCAACATCCTCGCCGTGCTTGGCATCACCGCCCTGGTGTCGCCCTCCTCGATCCCGATCTCGGACGGGGCACTCTCGCTCGACATCCCCGTGATGATCGCCGTGGCGATCGCCTGCCTGCCGATCTTCTGGACCGGCTACGCCCTCCTGCGTTGGGAGGGCTGGGTCTTCCTCACGTACTACGTGGCGTACATCGGGTGGCTGATCATCGACAGCGGCGACCATGCGTTCCGCCAGGAGTACGCGGTGGCGTTGCTCGGCTTCGTCGTTCCGCTGACGGCGCTCACGTTCGTCGTCATCACCGTCCGGGAACGCCGGGGCGACCGGTCAGTCGCCAGAGGTCACTGATTCGTCGGATGGGGCGAGCAGGGCCGCGCCGGCGATCCCGGCGTTGTTGGCGAGCTCGGCGACCGCGACCTCGCAGCCGACGTCGAGGTACGGAACCCACTTCTCGGGCTTCTTGCTCACGCCGCCGCCGAGGATGACGAGGTCGGGCGAGAACAGGAACGCGACGTGCCGGACGTATCGGTCGACGCGGCCGGCCCACTCCTGCCACGACAGGTGCTCTCGATCGCGGACCTTCGCCGCGGCGCGTGTCTCGGCATCGTGCCCGTCGAGCTCGAGATGACCGAGCTCGGTGTTGGGGACGAGCACACCGTCGACGAACAGTCCGGACCCGATCCCCGTGCCGAACGTCAGGCAGATCACCACCCCCTCGCGCCCCCGGCCGACACCCCACGTCATCTCGGCCACACCCGCCGCGTCGGCGTCGTTCACGATCACGACCGGTCGTCCGATCGTCTCCGAGAAGAGCTCGTCGGCGTCGGTGCCGATCCACGAGTCGTCGATGTTCGCGGCGGTGCGGACGATGCCGTGCTGCACCACGGACGGCATGCAGATCCCGACCGGTCCGGCCCAGCCGTGACGGACGATCAGCTCGTCGACGACGGCGGCGACCTGACCGGGCGTCGCCGGTCGCGGGGTGTCGGTGCGCAGCCGCTCGCCGGCCAGCTCACCGGTGACGAGGTCGACCGGTGCGGCCTTGATCCCGGATCCGCCGATGTCGATACCGAACGCCGTCTCGCTGCGCCGCATGCGGTGGAGCGTACGTCAGGCTCGCGCCCGGGTGCGGCGCAGCAGCGGGTCGGCGGTCGCGAGCACCCGGTCGGCGACACGGAGCGTGCGGCCGGCCGCGCCCGGGGTGTCCGCGTCGACGAGGTTCCCCATCACCTGGAGGGTGATGTTGGCGATGCTCTGCGTGCCGACGGCGAATCGCAACCCGGTCCGCATGAGTCGTGGGTGGCCGATGAGGAACGCGAACCGGCGACCGGTGCGCAGGAACCCGTCGAACCGCTCCCCGATCAACCGGTCGTACTCGGCGGGGGCGGTCGCCGGGTCGGCCAGGAACAGGTCGGCGGCGAGCATGCCGGACTCCAGCCCGTAATCGATGCCCTCGCCGTTCATCGGGTTGACCAGCCCGGCGGCGTCGCCGATCGCGACCCACCCCGGCCCGTGCCGCTTGGTCGCCGTCATCGGGAGCCGCCACGCCCGGGGCCGCTCGAGGTTCGGACCGATCAGCCACGTGTCCCGGACGAGGCTGCGGTAGCTCTCGAGGAGGTGGTTGAGGTTCAGGCCCTTGAACCCCTTCATGGTCGACAGAGCGCCGACGCCGATGTTCACCGTGCCGTCGCCGCAGGGGAACATCCAGCCGTATCCCGGCACCCAGGTGCCGCGTCGGTCCTGGATGGTGAGGCAGGCTTCGATGTGCTCGTCCGCGTGCCGCGGGCTCTCGACGTAGGCCCGGATCGCCAGCCCGTACGGCTCGTCGGGCACACGCTCGGCGCCGAGGAGTCGGGCGACGGCACCCGGCGCCCCGGTGGCGGCCACGACGAGGTCGGCGTCGATCCGACCGGCAGGCGTCTCGATGCCCACGGCGCGGCCGCCGTCGTCGAGCACCGGCAGGGCCTCGGTCTCGAATCGAACCTCGGCGCCGGCGGCCGCGGCCGCGTCGACGAGCGCGGCGTCGAGACGACGCCGGGGCCACACCGCCCCGTGGTCGGGGAACCGACCGTCGGACCCCCACGGGAGCTCGCGCACCTGCTTGCCGGCGATCATGCGGAGCCCGGCGATGCGGTGGGCGGCGTCGAGCGGGATCTCCAGCTCCTCGAGGGCCGCGACCGCTCGCGGCGTGAGGCCGTCGCCGCAGACCTTGTCGCGCCCGTACGGCCCCTTCTCGACGACCACGACGCTGGCTCCGGCGCGGGCGGCTCGGATGGCGGTCGCGGCGCCGGCCGGCCCGCCGCCGATCACCGCGATGTCGAAGCGCTCACTCATGCCGCCCCCGATTCAATCGGAGGCGGCGTCGTCGTGCTCAGCGATGCGCTCGTGATGATGGATGACTTCCGCCACGATGAACCGCAGGAACTTCTCGCTGAACACGGGATCGAGCCCCGACTCCTCGGCGAGCGCCCGCAGCCGGGCGACCTGCTGCTCTTCACGATCCGGATCGGCTGCCGGCAGCCCGGCCGCCGCCTTGTATCGCCCGACCTCCTGGGTGACCTTGAAACGCTCGGCGAGCAGGTGGATCAGCGCCGCATCGATGTTGTCGATGCTCGATCGGTACTTGGCGAGCGGCGAATCGGGGAGAGGCGTCTCGGCCATGGCGCACCGACCCTACAAGATCACCACGCGACCTCGGCGGGCTCAGTGCGTGCGGTGGGCGGTGAAGGCGTAGCACCCACCCACCCAGTTCCGGCCGTGCACCTCGGCCACCTCCGGATGGTCGAGGAGCCGTTGCACCTGCGCACTGACGCCGCCGCCGGCGGGAAGATGCGTCACGAGCTCGTACACGATCCGGTGGTCGTGCGAGTAGGGCCGCAGCACCATCGGGCGCGCGTCGAGCGCGTCGGGGAGACGGGCGAGTCCGACCGGTCGAGTCGGGCAGGGGTCGGCATGGACGGCGATGGGGCCGGTCTCGCGGTACGGGCCCGACCAGTCGAAGGGCGACCAGGCGATGATCGCGAGGCGCTCTCCGGCCGTCGACTCCTGCAGGCAGCACCGCAGTGGCCAGCCACCGTCGTCGTCGACGAACGGCACGATCGGATTGCCACCGTCGTCGACGCCCGTCTCCAAGACCTCTGCGAGCCGACCTCGATCGATGCCACGGAACAACGTGCTCATCGGACCAGCCTGCCTGCGCTGCGGGCGCGGCGCTGGCGGGAAACCGTCACGGGCCTGCGACCGCTGCGGGCCGCAGCTGCCGGGTGCGACGTGGGCGGACCGTGACCGCGATCCACAGCGCAGCGGCCGCTGCGAGCGCGGTGAGGGTGTCGCCGGGACGGGCGGTGCCGAGGACGTTGCCGCGCAGCGCATCGGCCGCGTGTGCCACCGGGTTGAGGGCGGCGAGTGCTCCCATCCAACCCGGCATGGTGTCGAGCGGTGCGAACGCGCCCGACACGAACATGAACGGCATCATCACCATCATCCCGGCGAACTGCACGACGTCGGGACGTCGCAGTCGATCGCCGATCCGGCCGAACAGCGCGCTCATCGCGCCGGCGAGGACGACGAGCACGAGCACGCCGGCGACGACGTCGACGGGACCGCCGTGGAACCGGAATCCCAGCAGCGTGGCGCCGGCGAGGAGGATCGCGGCGCGCAGCACGGCGAACACGGTCTCGTTGACGGTGCGCGCCACGCCGGGGAGGCCGGGTCGCATCGGGAGCGTGGCGAAGCGGTCGTGGAGGCCGTTGGTGTGGTCGATCGCGGCGGCGACGCCGGCGTTCGTGCCCGCCATCACGGTCGTGACCGCGAGCATGGCCGGGGTGAGGTAGTCGATGTAGCTCACCCCCGCCGCGAAGTCCGGTCCGTCGGCCACCGAGCGGAACACCTGGCTGAACAGGACGAGCATCGCCATCGGCATGGTGAGCGAGAACATCAGGAGCTGCGGCACGCGACCGGTGGTGCGCAGATTGCGTGCGACGAGTGCGGCGAGCTGCTCGCCGGCGGTCACCCGCGACGTGTGTGGTGTGGTGATCATGAGGTGGCTCCGGTGAGGGTCAGGTGGGCGAAGACGTCGTCGAGGCTCGGCGAGATGATCTCGAGGTCGGCGACGTCGATGCGGGAGTGGATGAGGCGGGCGACCAGCTCGGCGGCGTCGTCGGCGTCGCGGACACCGAACGTGGCGGTGACGAACCCGGGCTCCGCGGGACGCTCGAGATCGGGCCGTTCGGCGAGCCGGTCGAGGTGATCGGCGGCGACCGTGGCGGTGACCACCTTTCCGCCGACGAGCTGCTTGAGCTCGGCAGGGGTGCCGCGGGCCGCGATCTGCCCGTGGTCGAGCACCACGATCTGATCGGCCAGCCGATCGGCTTCCTCGAGGTACTGCGTCGTGAGCACGACGGTGGTGCCGGTGGCCGTGAGCTCGGCCACCACGTCCCAGAGCGCAGCGCGGGCCGTGGGGTCGAGCCCGGTCGTCGGCTCGTCGAGGAACAGCACCGACGGCGAGTCCACGAGGCTCGCGGCGAGGTCGATCCGTCGCCGCGAGCCACCCGACATCTGCCCGACGCGCCGGTCGGCGAGGTCGGCGAGGTCCAGACGCTCGACGAGTGCGTCTGCGCGCTGCCGCGCAGACGTCCCGAGACCGCAGAGCCGACCGATCAGCTCGAGGTTCTCGCGTCCGGTCAGGAACTCGTCGAGGCCGGCGTACTGACCGGTCACGCCGATGCTGCGTCGAACGCGGTCGGCATCGGCGAGTACGTCGTACCCGTCCACCGTCACCCGCCCGGCCGTCGGCCGCGCGAGCGTGGTGAGCACCCGCACGAGCGTGGTCTTGCCGGCCCCGTTGTGGCCCAGGACGCCGAGCGTGGTGCCGCGAGCGACCTCGAGGTCGACGCCGTCGAGGGCCCGGACGTCGCCGTACGCGACGTGCAGACCCTCGACGACCACCGCAGGTGAGACGCTCATGCTCCGCAGCTCCCACCGCCGCAGCACACGCTGCCCTCGGTGACGCCACCGCCGCAGCAGACGCCGTCGGTGGCCCCTGTGTCCTGGTCCGGATCGTCGGCGAGGACGGTGTAGAACTCCCAACCGCCGAGCGGCACGTCGGGGGCGTCCACCCACACCTTGTCCTGCACGGCGTGGCAACAGCGGTCCGACTCGGCGAACGAGTGGGTCATCCCGGCGGCCTCGAATCGCTGGGCAGCGGTGACGACGTCGTCGCTGGAGGCGACCTCGACGCCGAGGTGGTTGAGCGGCGACGACGCGCCGGGGTTCTCGAACAGCACCAGCTTGAGGGGCGGGTCGGCCACGACGAAGTTGGCGTAGCCGGTGCGTTGCTTGGCCGGGCCCACACCGAACAGGTCGGTGTAGAAGCGGGTGGCGGTGTCGAGGTCGGTGACGTTCAGGGCGAGCTGGACTCGGCTGGTGGACACGTTCGTTTCTCCTTCGTTCGCCCCCCGCCCGATGCGGGGGAGGCACCGTCAATGACGAACCACGCCGCGGATGGACGCACGTGCCTGGCGGGTGCTGCGCATCGCGTCGGGTCTCCGACCGGGGCGGCGCGAGTCCGATCCGTGCCCACTTCGTCATGCACCCCGACAGCACGCACACCAGGAGGGCGAACCGTGGATCATCAGGTGGAACATCAACTCGAGCTCATGCCCGACGACTGGCAGCGGATGCTGGCCGTCGTCGCCCATCCCGACGATCTCGAGTACGGAGCGGCGAGCGCCGTCGCCGGCTGGACGAGCGCCGGCAAGTGGGTCGGCTACGTCATCGTGACCGACGGCGAAGCCGGCATCGACGGACTCCCACCGAACGAGGCCGGTCCGGTGCGGGTGGCCGAGCAAGAGCACAGCGCCCGGATCGTGGGCGTCGACGACGTCAGGTTCCTCGGCTACCCCGACGGCGTCGTCGAACCGGCAGTGGAGCTCCGCCGGGACATCGCACGCGAGATCCGCCGCGCCCGCCCCGACGTGT
>DATHUU010000176.1:0-10452 GCA_035461925.1 Ilumatobacter sp. | reverse complement strand
GACGTGGATGTCGCTCGCGAGGCGGATCGGCGACATCCGCAGATACTCGTCGGGATCCGCGACCGGGTCGGGGCCGTGCTCGATCTGGAACTCCGAACCGATGTCGCTCGACCACTCCTCGGTGAGCAGGTTGTTGACGCCCCGCTCCGAGCAGATGGCCCGGAACCGGTCGCCGTGGCGGGCGGCGAAGGTGGTCGCCATGTACCCGCCGTAGCTGCCACCGAGCATCCCGACGCGATCGGGATCGCAGAACGGGTAGCGCGCGATCGCGGTGTCGAGCACCGCGAGCACGTCGTCGACGTCGACGGAACCCCAGCCCGTGCCGTTCGCACCCGGGTGCGTCGGACCCATGATCGACTGGCCCCACTGCGTGTGCCGCCCACTGCCACCGCGCGGGTTCGACATCAGGACGACGAACCCCGCCGCGGCCTGCATCTGCGCCTCGTCGAAGAACACCTCGCCGTACTGGGTGAAGGGTCCGCCGTGGACGTTGAGGAGCACGGGGTAGCGCTGCGACGGGTCGAAGTCGGTCGGACGCATGATCCAGGCATCGATCTCGTCGGAGCCGTCGGTGCACGGCGCCGCGAACCGCTCCCAACCCCGATGCTCGCGGGACACCGACGTGACCTGCTCGGTCCGGCCGTCCCGCTCGACCACGATCTCGCTGGTGCGGTCGACGCGGCCGATCGCGGTGGCGATCGTGCCACCGGCGACGTCGAAGCCGAGCACGGTGATCGCGCCGGAGGTGATCGGCACCGGCACGCCACCGTCGAGGTCGAGCCGGTACAGGTGCTGTTCGCCGCGGTCCTCGGCGGCAGCGAGGAGCGTCCGGTCGTCGAGCCAGGCGGGCCGGCGCGTACCCGCGAGGGTGGCGAACGTCCGGTCGAGGCCCTCGCTGATCCACCGCCGCTCGGAACCGTCGGGACGCATGACGCCGACGCGACCGTTCTGCGGGTACGTGCGTGCGTCGTCGATGCCGATGAAGGCGATCCACGATCCGTCGGGCGACGGCTCCGCGTGGTGGTACATCCCGGTCTGCTGGGTCAAGGTCACGATCTCGCCGTCGAGCGGCACCCTGTGGAGGTCGACCGCCAGGTCGAGGTCCCAGGTCTCGTGTCGTCCGGCGCTCACGATCAGGCCGCCCGAGTCGGGGAGCCACGCGAGGTCGTCGTGCTGGAACCCTCCCGGCGTGAGGTTGCGGGGACCGCCCGTACCGTCCGCGGCCACCACGTACACGTGCCTGGGGCGGTCGAAGACCCAGTCCTCCCCGTTCAGCCGGCCGAAGAACCGGTCGACCTTTCGGGGGGCTTGCCACGAGACGTCCTCGGCCTCGTACCGCTCGTCGCGGGTCCGGCTCAGGAAGGCGATCCAGCGGCCGTCGGGTGACCATGTCACCTCGCCCAACCCGTCCTTCATGGTGCAGACCGTACGGGTCTCGCCCGGACCGTCGATCGGCAGGACGTGGAGGGTGGAGTCGCCCTTCTTCTCGCCGCGACGGCTGGTGAAGGCGAGCAGACGGCCGTCGGGCGACCAGGTCGGGTTGCCGTCGTGAGGACCATCGGTGAGCGGCACCCCATCGAGCCAGACACGGGACCGTGTCGTGTTCTCGTCGACGTCCACGGTCGCCACGACGCACGCGACGCGGGCGCCGTCGGGCGACACCGTGGGTTGTCCGGCACCGGACAGGCCGTGCAGCAGGTCGTGGGCGATCTGGGCGTGAGGCGAGAGGTCGGTGTTCGGCACCCGCCAGACGCTACTGCCCGGACGTCGGCGCCGGCTTGCGATGACCGCTGGCAGACTCGGACCATGGAACGTCGAGTCGTCCTCGTCACCGGCGGCAGTCGCGGGATCGGGGCGGCGACCGCTCGGCTGGCGGCCGAGCGGGGCGACGACGTCGCGATCAGCTACGTCCGGGACGCAGCGGCGGCCGAGGGCGTCGTCGAGGAGTGCACCGCGGCGGGCGTCCGTGCGATCGCCGTCCGTGCGGACGTCGCCGAGGAGTCCGAGGTCGTCGCGTTCTTCGACGCCGCAGTCGACGAATTCGGGCGGATCGACGTGGTCGTCAACAACGCCGGCATCCTGCACCGGGCGGCGCGGCTCGACGAGTTCACGGTCCAACGGCTGCAGGAGGTCGTGGCGGTGAACGTGGTCGGGGCGATCATCGTGGCCCGTGAGGCGGTGCGCCGGATGTCGACGCGGCACGGCGGGTTCGGCGGCGCGATCGTCAACGTCTCGTCGGCCGCCTCCTACCTCGGGAGCCCGAACGAGTTCATCGACTACGCGGCGACGAAAGGTGCGGTCGACTCGATGACGATCGGATTGGCGAAGGAGGTGGCAGCGGAAGGCATCCGGGTGAATGCCGTCCGGCCGGGCCTCATCCTCACCGACATCCACGAGTCCTCGGGCATCGAGGACCGGGTCGGCAAGCTGGCCCCGAACGTGCCGATGCAGCGGGGCGGGACCGCCGTCGAGGTCGCCGAGACGATCCTGTGGCTCGCCTCCGACGCCGCGAGCTACATCACCGGCACGTTGGTCAACTGCTCGGGCGGTCGCTAGCACCCTCGGAGAACAGCTCGAGCTGCTCCCAGGTCACCGCCACCTCGCTCACGAGGCGCCAGACGAGACGACCGCGACTCCCGGGTCGACGGACCTGCACCAGCTCGGGGCGGAGCGAGCGTGCCGCGCCGTCGGGGTCGTGCAAGGTGATGCTGCCGTCGGGCTCGATCCGTGCCACCTTGCCCACCAACCACCTCGTCCCGTCGTGGCGCCGGAACCGGATCGGTTCCCCGAGCCTGAGCCCGACGGCGTTCAGCGTGCGTTCGGCCATGCGAGCCCGTCGATCGGCCGGCGAAGGGCCTCAGACACCCATCACCCGACGCTGGAGCTTGCGCATGCCGCCCAGCCAGCGTGGGAGATCGGTCGCCTTGAGCGTGAGGTAGTCGGCGACCTCCGGGTGGGGGAGGATCAGGAACCGCTCGTCGCGGATCGCCTCCAGCACGGTGTCGGCGACCTCGGCGGGCTCGAGCACGACGCCGACTGCACGCACGACGTTCCCACCGTCGCCGATCTGGTCGACCGAGTTGAGCATGTCGGTGTTGACGCCCTGCGGGCACAGGCAGCTCACCTTGAGCCCACGATCGCCGTAGGTGATGCTCAGCCACTCGGCGAACGCCACCGCGGCGTGCTTGGTGACGCTGTAGGGCGCCGAGCCGATCTGGGCGAGCAGGCCCGCTGCCGACGCCGTCGAGCAGAAGTAGCCGTCGGCCCGTTCGAGCCAGCCCGGCAGCAATCGGCGCGCCGCCCAGCGGTGGGCATGGACGTTCACGTCGAACGCGAGGTTCCAGACGTCCTCCGTGTCCATCGGGTCGGTGCCGATCGCGACGCCGGCATTGGCGAAGTAGAGGTCGATCGGACCGTGCTCGGCCTCGGCGGCGTCGATCATCGCGACGATGCTCGATTCGTCGGCCATGTCCGCACCGAGCGAGATCGCGCCGTCGAGGTCAGCGGCGACGGCGTCGGCACCGTGGAGATCGGTGAGCGTGAGCCGTGCCCCGGCGGCGTGGAAGCGTGCCGCCAGCGCGCCACCGATCCCGCCCGCTGCACCGGTCACCACCACGTGTCGGTCGTTCAGGTCCATGGCCGGACATCGTAGGAGGACGCCGTCGCGCCCGGGCAGGTTCGGGGGAAGGTTCGCGCGCGATCGCCGATCTGCGGATACGGTGGTCTCCGATGACGGATCAGCAGTACTCCGACACGCAGACCCTCGACCTCGAGATCCCCTCGGCTGACCGCGCAGCGGTCGTCGCCGAGGCGATCGCGGTGATCGACGGCGCGCTCGCCCGGATGATGCAGCGGGACCTGGTGTCGTCGGGTGAGGTTGCAGACCTCCTGCTCGATCTCCGGACCCTGCTCACGGCCGACTGATCCGCCCTCCGGCGGGTCGACCCGGTCTCAGACCTTCGCGAGCTCGCGGAAGGACTGCCGCAGGCAGTCGGTGAGCAGGTCGGGTCGTGCCACGGCGGCCGTGTCGACGTTGAGTGCCATGTCGAGGCTCCCGAGGTACGACATCAGGGTGAGGTTGAACGCCACGCCGAGCAACGGCCCGATCGGGTAGATCTCGAGCAGCTGCGCACCGCACATGTACACGGGCACCGGCGAGCCTTTCACGTTGGAGGTCGCGAAGTCGACCGTCTGGGCCTGTTGACGGGCGAGACGGGTGATGACCGACGTGGGGAGGGTCGACGCCAATGCCGCCAGCGCATCGAGGCCCGCGGCCCGGCTCGTCTCCCGGGCCGCACTCGCGGCTTCCTGGATCGCGAGGAACCGCTCGGCGATCGGCATCTCGCCGGTCGGTACCAGCATGCGTGCCAGGGAGAACGCGTTGGCACCGGAATCGGCGGTGCGCGTCGAGATCGCCATCGATGCCCGGAGCGACTCGACCGGCTCGCCGAGCTCACGGTGGTAGCAGGCGGCGGCGTCGGCCGCGGCCGTGAGGAACGCGGTGTTGACCGTCCCGCCCAGCCGCCGCGCCGCGTCCTTCGTCTCGCGGAACGGCGCGCGGGTGGTCTCCACCCGGCGGTGGAGCGACCGGGCGGTCCAGAGCGGCGAGCGCGCACCCTCGGTGTCGCTGAGCTGGCTCACGACGCCCTTGAAGGTTCGGGCCGCAGCGCTCGAGGCCTCGGGGAGCGCGGTCGGGTCGGCAAGGAGCTCGCGCACCTGTCTGACGACGCCGAGCGGGATCCGCAGTCCGCCGGTGATGATCTCGCGCACCATGTCGGTGCTGCCCGGCTCCACGCGGTCGGGAGGTTGGTACGAATCGTCGGCGACGAGTGGCGGGGGTTCGGCGGCGTCGCGCTCGACGTCGAGGTACTGCATCGCGAGCTCGACGCCTCGTTCGCCGTCGGTGATCGCGTGGTGCATCTTCTGGATGACCGCCGCCTTCCCGCCGCGCAGCCCTTCGACGACGACGAACTGCCACAGCGGGCGAGTGCGGTCGAGCGGATCGGCGAGCACCAGCGTCGCGAGGTCGAGCACCTGCCGCAGCGATCCGGGCTTCGGGCACGCGATGCGGCGGACGTGCCAGTCGATGTCGAAGTCGGGATCGTCGACCCAGACCGGCGGCGAGAGGTTGGCGGGCGCTGCCTGGACGCGGTGGCCGAGGCGTGGGACGGCCGCGACGGCGCGCTCCATGCGGCGGCGGAGCGCATCGACGTCGGGGGCGCGGTCGAGGATCGTGACCGTGCCGAAGGACGACGACAGGTACGGGTCCTTCTCGAGCCGCCACATTAGGCCCTCGGCGTCCGACATCGTGCGATCGAAGCGCATCTCGCTCATGATCTGGCAGGTTACGGGATGGCAGCTGACGCGGGCGGTGCCGACCACCGGGGCCGTCAGCCCAGCTGGAGGCGTCGGAAGATCCGACGGGCGACGAGGCCCATCGCCGCCCCGGCGACCACCCCTCCGACGACGTCGGACGCATGGTGGATCCTGACGTACGGCCGGCTGACCACCACGGTGGCCGCCATCGGCAGCCACAGGGGTGCCCAGCGACGGCCGTCCCAGCCGACCAGGCAGACGGCGGCGAACGAGGCCGCCGACGCGTGGCCGCTCGGGAACGACGACGTGAGCGGCGTCCGGATCTCGAACCGCTGGTCGCCGGACGTGGTCGGCCTGGGGCGGCGGAAGATGCGCTTGAGCCCCTGGTTGACGAGGAGGCTCTCGGCGCCGATGCCGATCGCGAGCGCGACGATCTGTTCGGGCCGGCCGCGGGCCAACCCGCGCACGACGCTGCTGACGTGCCAGATGGCACTGAACTCGCCGGCATGGGTGGCGATCGTCATGACCCGGTCGAGGACCGGGTCGCCGCGGAACCGCTCGAGCCATCGATCGGCCGCCTCGTCGAACGCCTCGACGCCAGGGCCGAATCGGGCCTGGCCGGGCTGGGGCGCCTCGATCGGTGGGTCGGGCGGCAGGTCGGAGTGGACGAGCCCGCTGCGCTCCGTGCTCGCGCGAGGGTTCATGCGGCGCGTCGAGCGAGGACGACCGGTGCTTCGGTGGCGGCGAGTGCTGGGTCGCCGCCGTACTCGGGACACCACTGCTGATAGGCGCAGTAGTTGCAGAGCGTGCTGCGCCTCGGCCGGAAGTCGTCGCGCTCGCAGGCGGTGGCGACCGCCTTCCACACGGCGTTGGTGCGTGTGGTCATGAAGCGCGTGGACTGGGCGGTCGGCGCGGTCCGGATCGTCTCGCCGGACTTCAGGTACATCAGCCGGATCTCGGCGGGTCGGCGACCGAAGACCGACTCGCACAAGAACGCGTAGAAGTGGATGCCGGACATGCTCGTGCGCTCCCAGCCGGGGCGTGGTGCGCGGCCGGTCTTGTAATCGACCACGACCAGCTCCCCGTCGCGGTCGAGGTCGAGCCGGTCGATGATCCCGCGGAGCACGAGGTCGCCGACCGGTGCCTCCAACCGCAGTTCGAGCCCGATGTCGCGCACCGTGGTCGGATCCTCCATGCGGAGGTAGTTGGCGGCGATCTGTCGTGCCTCGTCGAAGAACGCCGCGGCCGCGTCGTCGTCGAGACCGAGCAGCACGAAGTCGTCGTGCTCGCGGTACTCGGCGATCGCGGCGTCGACGGAGCGGTCGAGCACGGTGGCGGTGCGCTCGGCGGCAGGTGCGAGGAAGAGCAGCTCGAGTGCCCGGTGGACGAGCGACCCCTTGGTCGTGGCCACCGTCGGGGGGTCGGGGAGCTTCTCGATCGATCCGAAACGGAACGCGAGCGGGCACGAGAGGAACGACTCGACCCGGGACGGGGAGAGGCTCGTCGGGATGGTCCAGGCGGGCTCGACGGCGACATCGGTCATGATGCGACCATCCTAGGTTGGGGGTGTCACGGTGTTCGGGAGGGGTGGCTCCCGAGCTCGGCGAGCACCAGGTCTGCGAACTCGGCCGGGTGGCTGAAGGGCCCGAGGTGGCTCTGGTGCGGGATGAACACGTAGGACGACACGGGGAGCCGGGCCGCGATGTCCGCGCAGCGCCCGGAGGGCTGCTGCTCGTCGATGTAGCCGGTGACGACCGTGGTGGGGGTCGTGATCTCCGGCAGCAGACCCCAGACGCCGTTGTCGCGCGAGCTCATGAAGATCCCGGCCTCGATCTCGGACGTGCAGATGATCTCGACGCCGGCATCGTTGCCGTCGTCGTCGACCAGTGGCCGGAATCCGTGCTCGACGTACGCGCGCAGCACCTCGGGGGTCATGACCGACAGTGGGAGCTTGTCGCGGTAGTTCTCGATCGCGTCCTCGAAGGAGTCGAACACCCGACGTCGTCGACGGGCCCCGACGACGATCGGGTGATCGTCCATCGGCACGCGCGCCGTGCCGTCGGGGGTGCCGTCGGGGGTGCCGTCAGGGGTGTCGTCGGGGGTGTCGTCAGGGGTGTCGTCAGGGATGGCGATCGGCTCGAAGAGCACCAGCTGGTCGAACCGCTCCCGGTCGCGGTGCGCCGCCATCAACAGCGCGGCGCCACCCATCGAGTGACCCACACCGACCAGCCCGCCCCGTGGAGCGATCGCCCGGGCCACGTTGAGCGCGTCGTCGCCGAACCGGGCCCAATCGACGCGCCAGCCCACGGGCGCCGCCGTCGAGCCGTGGCCGCGGTAGTCGAGCCCGTACACACGGAAGTGCTCGGCGAGCCGAGCGGCGGCGGGTTCGTAGCAGTGGGCGTGGAAGCCGGTGGCGTGGGAGAGCAGCAACGGAGGTGCGTCGGGCGCGCCACCGAACTCGTGGACGGCGACCTGGACACCGTCGCTCGACGGGACTCGGAACATCAGTCCGCGACGCGCTTGCGTGCACGGGCGCGGCGCCACTGCCACGAGCCGAGACGATCGATGACGACACCGGCGGCCACGGAGACGCCGATCACGAGCCAGACGGGCCACTGGCCGTCCATCCAGAGGAAGCGGACCGGCGCGTCGTCTCCGTTCTGGAAGAAGAAGATCCCGAGCGCGATCACCACCAGGAGCAGGACGATCAGTTTGAGCGACGGTCCGCTCGAGCCGCCCTCGGGGCCTCGCCGGTCGAGATCCATCGATTCGTTCGACATGGTGTCCTCCTACTTCTCCGGTTTCGCTGGTTCCGAGATCGAGGGGTTGGGTTCGCGTGGGAGGCCGAGCAGCCGCTCGCCGATGATGTTGCGCTGCACCTGGCTGGTGCCACCGGCGATCCGTCCACCCGGCGCAGCCAGCATGCCAGACGCCGCCGAACCGTCGAGGATCGACTCGGTCCCCACGAGCGCGGCGCGCAGCATCGCGGCGTCGAAGCTCATCTCGGTGATGCCGAGCTTGAGCAGCGATCCGGCCGTCGTCGCGCCCGCGCCCTGCCGTTGCGCGAGCGACCGGTACGCGGTGCCGCGGCTGATGAGCTCGGCGAGTCGTTGACGCTCGATCGTGTCGAGGTGTCGGGCGTCCGCCAACCCCGCCATCTGCTCCAGCCGTCGCTCCAGGCCGACGACCGCGGTGCCGATGTGGCCCCGCTCGTTGGTCAGCACCTGCATGGCGACCGACCAGCCGGCGTGGAGTGGACCGAGCAGGTTGGTGGCCGGGATGGCCGTGTCGGTGAAGAACACCTCGTCGAACTCGGCGTCGCCGGTCATCTGCCGCAGCGGCCGGACCTCGATCCCCGGCGTCGCCATGTCGACGACGAAGAACGAGATCCCCTGGTGTCGGGGGACGTCGCGGTCGGTTCTGGCGAGCAGGATCCCCCAGTCGCTGTATCGGCCACCGGAACACCAGACCTTCTGTCCGTTGACGACGTACCGGTCGCCATCACGCTCGGCGTACGTGCTGAGCGATGCGAGATCGCTGCCCGAGCCGGGTTCGGAGAACAGCTGGCACCACAGCCGGTCGGCGGCGACGGTCGGGGGCAGGTGCCCGGCCTGCTGGTCGGGCGTGCCGAACTGGATGAGCGCCTGGGCGGTCAGCACCAGGCCGACCATGTTGAACGCCGCCGGCACACCGGCGCGTGCGCATTCGAGCTGCCACGCGGCGTTGTGCCCGGGGGACAGGCCACGGCCACCGAATTCGACGGGCCAGTGGATCCCGGCGTATCCGGCGGCGTGCACCCGACGGTGCCACGCCACGCCGGCGTCGACGAGGTGCGGCGGGCAGATCGCGCCGTAGTCGGGCGGCGCATCGTCGGCGTTCGCTGCCAGCCACGCGGCTGCCTCGACCTGGAACGTCTCGACGTCGGGTGCGGGGCGATCGTTCACAGCGGCCATTGTGGCCGTTCCGGTCGGGTTCCCGCCGGACGTGTCGCGCGCGAGAACCCGACCAGAACGAGGACGTTCAGCCGTGGAGGTGCTGGGCGAGGTAGTGCTCGAGGCCGATGATGCGGATCGTCTCCAGCTGGGTCTCGATCCAGTCGACGTGCTCCTCCTCGGCGACCAGGATGCGCTCGAACAGGTCACGGGTGCCGTGATCGGCGCGCTCGGTCGCCAGCGCGATGCCGCGGCCGAGCCGCTCGACGGCCGCGTACTCGAGCTCGAGATCGGCCTGGAACATCTCGGGCACGGTCTCCCCGATGCGCAACGGGAAGTACCGCTGGTAGTTGGGAACGCCGTCGAAGTAGAGGATCCGGTCGGTGACCTCTTCGGCATGCTTCATCTCGTCGATCGACTCGTGCTTGCTGTGGTCGGCGAGCCGGTGGAAGCCCCAGTTCTCCAGCATCTTGGCGTGGAGGAAGTATTGGTTCACCGCCGTCAGCTCGGCGGTGAGCACCTCGTTGAGCACCTCGATGACGTCGTCGTGACCACGCATGGCGACGACATTAGGCCATCAGCAGGCGAGGGCGGCGCGCCGGGATGCAACGACCGGCCGGCAGTGCTCGTCGAGCAGCGCCTGCAGGGTGTCGTGACATCCATGGCAGGTGATGCCGGCACGGCAGTGGCGGCCGATCTCCTCGATGGTCGACGCACCGTGGTCGATCGCCCTGACGACCTTGCGCTCGCTCACACCGTTGCACAGGCAGACCAACGCCATGGCTCCGTAAGGTACACCTAACGTCCGCTGATCCGCAAGGCGCCCCGCGATCAGGAGAGGTGCTTGAAGTAGATGCCGATCTCGTCGCCCATCTGGGTCGGGACGTCGAAGGTGCTGCGGTCGGTGATCTGGTCCCAGTTGGCGGCGACCGACTCGGGGGTGAGGTCGGGGTCGGTGTAGCCGGGCCCTTCGCCGATGAAGATCTCGGCGACGCGGCCGCCGGCGACGGAGAAGATGCGTCCGGTGGGCTCGCAGTCCTCGTGGGCGAGGTAGGTGACGAGGGGGCTCACGTACTGCGGGCCGACCTTGTCGGCGAGCGGGCCGAGGAGATCTTCGGTCATCCGGGTGCGGGCGACGGGGGCGATCACGTTGACCTTGATGTTCTTCGACGCGCCCTCGACGGCGAGGACGCGGGTGAACCCG
>DATHUU010000175.1:0-4560 GCA_035461925.1 Ilumatobacter sp. | reverse complement strand
CTGATCGTCGCGACCGGTCATCCGCCGGGCTCCGGCCCGATCACGGTGCAATCGCTCGACCTCGGCATCGACGTCCCGATCACCGGCGCCTACTCGCCGTTCGCGCTCGTCTTCAACGGTGCCGGTGAGGCGGCGATCGACCGCTACTCCGACTTCGACTGCGCCGACTGGGAGAGTGAGGAGTACCACGACCTCGCCCGCCGCTTCCTGGCGATGTCCGACCAGACGTTCATGGAGGACGACGCGGTCGCCGGGTACGGCATCGTGACGATGCTCGCCGACGCGGCCGCCGCGGTCGACGGGATCGACCTCCAGGTCGAGGTCGCACCGGTGCCCGAGACCGACTTCACGACCTATCTCCGGAACCTCGAGGGCTTCGGGCCGGAGCTGATCGTGGCGACCGGCCATCCGCCCGGATCGGGTCCGATCACCGTGCAGTCGGCCGACCTGGGCCTCGACCTGCCCATCACCGGCGCCTACTCGCCGTTCGCGCTCGTCTGGAACGGTGCCGGTGAGGCCGCCATCGACCGGTACTCCGACTTCGACTGCGCCGACTGGGAGAGCGAGGAGTACCACGACCTGGCTCGCCGCTTCCTCGCGATGTCGGACCAGACGTTCATGGAGGACGACGCCGTCGCCGGCTACGGCATCGTGACGATGCTCGCCGACGCCGTCGCCGCCGTCGGTGACGACCCGGCCGCCATCTCCGAGTACCTGCACGGTCAGAGCTACGACCTGCCGGGGTATCCGCACACCATGTCGTGGACGGAGTGGGGCGAGATGGCCGAGGCGCAACCGCTGTTCTCGACGATGAGCCGCGACGTGGAGATCCCGGAGGGCGTCACCGAGGCCGGTGACTGGTACCCGAAGGTGCTCCTGCGGCCCGCACCGCTCGAGCCCTACGAGCCCGGGTGATCGGCCGGCCGAACTCCTCCCTCGACTCCTGATGGCCTTTCTCGAAGTCATCGACGTCGAGAAGCACTTCGGTGGGCTGCCGGCGGTCGGCGGTGTGTCGTTCACGGTCGACCAGGGCGAGATCGTCGCCCTGGTCGGCCCGAACGGGGCCGGCAAGAGCACCCTGCTCAAGGCGATCGGCGGCATGCAGACCGCCACGTCCGGCATCGTGCGCTTCGACGGCGTCGACATCACCAGGTACACCCCGCACCAGGCCCGCCATGCCGGCGTGGCGATCGTGATGCAGACGCCGCGCCCGTTCGCGACCATGACCGTGCGCGAGAACGCGATCGTCGGAGCGATGTTCGGTGCGGGTCGCGTGCCTGAACGCGAGGCGATCCGAGCCGCGGACGAGATGCTCGAGTTCGTCGGCCTCACCGACCGCCGCGACGCCGCGGTCGGCGCGCTCAACCTCCACGAGCAACGGTTCCTGGAGATCGCCCGGCAGCTGGCCGCCCGCCCGAAGCTCGTCCTGCTCGACGAGGTGATGGCGGGGCTCAACGACTCCGAGCTCGCGGCGTCGGTCGACATGGTCCGCGGCGCGTGTACCGAGCTCGGCGTGACCGTCATCTGGGTCGAGCACGTCATGAAGGCGGTCATGAGCCTCGCCGAACGGATCCTCGTGCTCAACTTCGGCGAGCTGATCGCCGACGGCTCGCCTCAGGAGGTCATGCGACTCCGCGAGGTCGTGACCGCCTACCTCGGCGAGCAGGCGGTGACGCCGTGAGCCTGCTCGAGGTTCGCGGTGTCTCCGCCGGCTATGCCGGGGAGGACGTGGTGCACGCCGTGTCGTTCCACGTCGACCCGGGTGAGGCGATCACGATCATCGGTTCGAACGGCGCCGGCAAGTCGACGCTGTTCCGGGCGATCGTGAGCATGCTGGCGACCACGTCGGGGACGACGATGTTCGAAGATCGCGACATCACGAAGCTGCCCACCCACAAGATCTCGCGGCTCGGCCTGGCGTACGTCCCCGCCGAACGTCACCTGTTCCCGCGGATGACCGTGCGCGAGAACCTGTTGCTCGGTGCGTTCCCGGCGCGGCCGGACCCGGCGCGGGAGGAGTTCGTCTTCGAGGTGTTCCCGCGGCTCGCCGAGCGTCGCAAGCAGGACGCCGGGACGATGAGCGGTGGCGAGCAACAGATGCTCGCGGTCGCTCGGGCCCTGATGTCGCAACCCAAGGTGCTGATGCTCGACGAGCCGACCACGGGCCTCGCGCCACGGCTGGCGCGGGAGGCCTACGGTGCGCTCGCCCGGTTGCGTGACGCCGGGTTGACCCTCGTCGTGGCGGAGCAGCAGGTGCCGCTGGCGCTCGAGCTGGCGAGCCGTGGCTACGTGTTGGAGAACGGCCGGTTCGAGCTCGAGGGGACGTCGGACGAGCTGGCCGGGAACCCCGACGTGCAGCGTGCCTACCTGGGGGTGGCGTGATGAAGGCCGTCGCCGCGCTCCTCGACGGGATCGTGCTCGGTCTGCAGTACGGGCTGCTCGGCGTGGGGCTCACCCTCATCTACGGGCTGGCCGGGGTCGTCAACCTCGCCCACGGCCAGATCGCGATCTTCGGTGCGATCATGGCCTCACTGTTGATGGGCGCCGGGTGGGCGGCGGTGCCGGCGGCGATCGTCGGCATCCTCGCCGCCGCGGTCGTGCTCCTGATCCTCGACCTGACGCTGATGCGGGCCGTGTACCGCCAGCACGGCGAGCACCGCATCCTGCTCGGGCTGCTGATCATGCTGGGCGTCGGCTTCATCATCGACGGCTACCTCAACTGGCAACACCCGATCGAGGTGTTGACCCTCCGCATCGGCGGCGATCCGGTCCCGATCCTCGGGGTCAACATGCGGACGGGCAGCTTGTTGGCGTCGGCGATCACGATCGTGGCCGGGCTCGCGCTCGTGATGTTCTTCCAGCTGACCACGCTCGGACGGGGCGTCCGATCGGTCATCCAGGACGAGCAGGGGGCCCGGCTCGTCGGGATCAACCCGTCGTCGGTGCGGACGTTCGTGTTCGCGTTGAGCGGCGTGCTGGCCGGGCTCGTGGCCGTCACCGGCGCGATGACCGCCCCCCAGGCGTCCGACTTCGGGGTGAAGCTCACCACGCTCGCGCTGATCGTGGCGGTGGTGGGCGGGCTCGGGAGCGTGTCGGGAGCGTTCCTCGCCGGCGTGCTGCTCGGGATCGTCGACCGGTTCGCGTCGGCCTACATCGGCCAGTTCTACACGACGGTGATCCTGCTGCTCTGTGCGGCGTTCATGATCGTGCTCCGTCCCTCCGGACTGCTCGGGAAGTCGACGTGAACGTCGTCGACGAGGTGCTCGACGACACGTCTCGCAACGTCGCCGCCGGGCGCCGTGGCGGGGTGGTCCGTGCGTACCTGCCGATCGTGGTCGCGGCGGCCCTGGTGGCGCTGGTGCCGTTGCGGTACGAGGACTCGCGGTCGATGATGGGCATCATCACGGTGGGGGTGCTGTTCGCCTGCTACGGCGTGGCGTTCAACATCATCTTCGGCAGCACCGGACAGCTGTTCTTGTGCACGGGTGCCCTGGCGGGCATCGGCGGATACGGCTCGGCGCTGCTCGCCGATCGATCCGGGTTCCCGCTGCTGCTCGCGCTCGCGATCTCGACGGCGATCTCGGCGGTGATCGCCGGCATCCTGAGCTGGATCTCGGTCCGCCGCGCGCTCGACACCATCTTCATCGGGATCGTGACGATCGCGTTCGGGCTGTCGTTCCAGAACTTCGTCCTCGGCAAGGGTGACTGGACGGGCGGCGAGAGTGGCATCCGCGTCGCGACCGCGAAGGACTCGTGGTTGACCGGCGAGGTCGCGCCGTACTACCTGTTCCTCGGTCTGCTGGTCGTCTACCTCGTGGTGTACCGGCTCCTCCAGCGGTCGCGGACCGGGTGGGCGTTCCGCGCCCTCCGTGACGACGGGTTGGCGGCCGAGCTCTCCGGTGTCGACGTGTCGCGCTACCGGGTCCTGGCCGGCACGCTCGGCGGGGGGATGCTCGGGCTCGCCGGGGGGATCTACGTGTTCACCCAGAGCCGGGTCAGCCCGTCGACGTTCGAATTCGGGAACGTCGACGTGTCGGTGCTGGTGATGCTGGCCTTCGGTGGCATCGGGTCGCTGCTCGGTCCGGTGGTGGGGGCGGCGGTGTTCACGTGGCTCGACGAGTTCTTGGAGGCGCTCGGGTACGCGCAGGCCAAGGAGCTCATCTACGGCGTCGTGATCGTTGCGTTGTTCCTGGGGTTCCGGCGCGGTGTCGTGCCGACGGTGACCGACCTGGCCGCCAAGCTCTTCCGCCGCCGTTCCTGACCCCCGTCGCGCAAGGTGTCAGACACCTCTCGCGACGCGTGGTTCAGTCGCGGGAGAGGTCGTCGTCGTAGGAGCCGGCGAGGCGGGCGCGGATGGCGGCCTCCTCCACGTCCCACTCGCACGCGTAGATCGCCGCCAGGTCGGGGGCGTCGGCGAGGTCGCTCCACCGGTCGGGTTGCCACATGCGGCCGCGTCGGAACGCCTTCGCGCAGTGGCCGAAGACCTCCTCGGTCTCGATCACGATCGCGAGCTTCGGGGGACGGAGCTCGTGGGTGAACCCGGCGAGCAGCTCGGGGTCG
>DATHUU010000174.1:0-4118 GCA_035461925.1 Ilumatobacter sp. | reverse complement strand
CGAGTCGCCCGGCATCCTCAAGCACTGGACGGAGCTCTGGGGCTCCGAGCGGGTGACGGTCGCGTACGGCCAGGGCTTCGCCGCCACGCCCATCCAGATGGTCTCGGCGGTCAACGCGATCGCGAACGACGGCACGTTCGTGGCACCACGGCTCGTCGACGCGATCGTCGGCCCCGACGGCGAGATGATCGCCGCCGCGCCGTCCGCCACCCACGAGGTCATCCGTCCGGAGGTCGCCGGCCAGATGCAGTACATGATGCGCCAGGTGGTCTGCCGCGGTACGGCCAAGCTGGCGCAGGAGGGTGTGGACAACTTCAGCATCGCCGGCAAGACGGGGACCGGCCTGAAGGCGCAGCCGAACGGCACGTACCTCGACGCGAGCGGCAATCGGGTCTACTACGCGAGCTTCGCCGGGTTCTTCCCGGCCGAGGACCCGCAGATCACCGTGCTCGTCTCGATCGACGAACCACCGGCCGGCGACATCAACCGGTTCGGTGGGACCGCCGCTGCTCCGGTCTTCGCCGATCTCGTGCCGACGATCGTGCACGAGCTGGGCATCCAGCCTCCCGCCGAGACCATGCCGTGCCCGGGGTGACCGAGATGGCACCGCCGGACCACGGGCGCAGCCCCCGATCGGGATGGCTCGTCGAGGACGTGCCGCGATCGCTCGTCGTCGAGGTCGTCGGTGCGCTGCCGGACTCGCTCGTCGACCTCACCCACGACTCGCGCCAGGTGTTGCCGAACTGGGCCTTCGCGTGCGTGCCCGGCGAGCAGCACGACGGTCACGACTTCGCGGGTCAGGCGGTGGAGGCCGGAGCCTCGCTGCTCCTCGTCGAACGGCGTCTCCCCGCCGGGGTCGTCGGCGACACCGCGCAGCTCGTGGTCACCGACGTGCGGCGCGCGATGGGCTTCGCGGCCGCTTCGGTGCACGGCCACCCGGCCTCGTCGCTCACGATCGTCGGCGTCACCGGGACCAACGGCAAGACCACGACCACTCGCTTCATCGGCTCCATCCTGCGCGCTGCCGGCCGCTCGGCGCGTGAGGTCGGCACGCTGTCCGGCGTTCGGACCACGCCCGAGGCACCCGATCTGCAGCGCCGGCTCGC
Organism: Ilumatobacter sp.; assembly: GCA_035461925.1. Classification (GTDB taxonomy): domain Bacteria; phylum Actinomycetota; class Acidimicrobiia; order Acidimicrobiales; family Ilumatobacteraceae; genus Ilumatobacter. Next base: position 3,012 of record DATHUU010000174.1, on the reverse strand, counting down.
CGGGTTCGTCCGCGACGGTGTCGACACCGTCGTCATGGAGGTGTCGTCCCACGCGCTCGCGCTCCACCGCGTCGCGGGGACCCGGTTCGGTGTGGCGGTGTTCACCAACCTCGGCCGTGACCACCTGGATCTCCACGAGTCGATGGAGGCGTACTTCCGTGCGAAGGCGTCGCTGTTCATGCCCGACCTCAGCGACATCGGGGTCACCAACCTCGACGATCCCTACGGACGCCTGCTGCTCGACGTCGCGGCGATCGAGATGATCGGGTACTCGGCCGACGACGTCGACGACCTCGCGGTCGGCATCGACCATCACGCCTTCGTGTGGCGCGGCCAGCCGGTGCGTGTGCCGATCGGCGGGGACTTCAACGTGGCGAACAGCCTTGCCGCGCTGAACGTCTCGGCCGTGTTGGGCATCGAGGCCGCGACCGCGGCCGAGGGCCTCGCGTCCGTCGAACCGGTGCCAGGACGGTTCGAGGTGGTCAGCGAACCGACGGCCGATGCCGTCGTCGTCGTCGACTACGCGCACACCCCCGAGGGGCTCGAGCACGTCCTGCGGTCGGTGCGCGCGCTCGCGACCGGGCGGGTGATCGCCGTGTTCGGGTGTGGTGGGGACCGCGACGCCGACAAGCGACCGCTCATGGGCGCGGCGGCGGCGAACCATGCCGACCTCGTCGTCGTGACCTCGGACAACCCTCGCCGCGAGGACCCCCAGGCGATCGTCGACGCCGTGGTCGACGGGATCGACGAACGGCACCGCGATCACGTGACGATCGAGCTCGACCGTCGGCGCGCGATCGAGTGGGCGACCGGCGCCGCGCGTCCGGGCGACGTCGTGCTCATCGCCGGGAAGGGCCACGAGACGACGCAGACGATCGGCGCCCAGGTGCTCGCGTTCGACGATCGCGAGGTCGCTCGGGACGTGCTTCGCAGTCGGGGGGACGACACATGATCGCCGTCCTGATCGCCGGCGCGGTCGCGACCGCGATCTCGCTGTTCGGGACGCGCTATCTGATCGTGTTCTTCCGGACCCGTGGCCAGGGTCAGCCGATCCTCGGCAAGGAGGACCACGGCCCGGAGCACCACATGGTGAAGCAGGGAACCCCGACGATGGGTGGCATCGCGATCGTGATCGCGGCCTTCATCGGCTGGGTCGCGGCCCATGTGCGCGACATCGCGTTCTCCGACCAGGCGATGATCGTCTGGGTCGGGATCTTCGCGATGTCGTTCATGGGGTTGCTCGACGACTGGATCAAGGTGCGCAAGCGCCACAACCGCGGCATCTTCTGGAAGCAGAAGAACTACATCACGATGTTGATGAGCTTCGGGCTCGCCTGGTGGCTGGTCGCCGCCACCGGTATCGCCGAGGAGATCACGCTCACCCGCGCGGGCGATCTCGGCCTCGAGGTGCCATCGGTCGTCTGGATCATCTGGGCCGGCACGATCATCTGGGCCACCACCAACGCCGTGAACGTGACGGACGGGCTCGACGGCCTGGCCGGGGGATCGGCGCTGATGGGATTCGGTGCGTTCATGATCATCGGGTACTGGGGCTTCCGGAACCCCGAGACGTACAGCGCGATCGTGAACCCGCTGGACATGGGGGTCCTCGCCGCCGGGTTCGCCGGTGCCTGCCTCGGCTTCCTCTGGTGGAACGCGGCGCCGGCGCGGATCTTCATGGGTGATGTCGGAGCGCTCGCGATCGGGTCCGCACTCGCGTTCCTGGCGCTGACGTTGAACACCCACCTCTTGTTGATCCTCATCTGTGGCATCAACGTGATGGAGGCCGGATCGGTCGCGATCCAGATGGGCGTGTTCAAGGCGTCGGGGCGTCGGACGCGGCTGTTCCGGATGTCACCCATCCACCACCACTTCGAGCTGATCGGCTGGCCGGAGACCACCGTGATCATCCGCTTCTGGCTCATCTCCGCCATCTGCGTCGGGAGCGCACTGTCGATCTTCATCGCCGACTACACGCGGGTGGTCGGGGTGCGATGAGCACGCCGCGCGCCCTCGTCCACGGACTCGCGGTCACCGGGATCGCGACGGCGCGAGCGCTGCTCGCGCGTGGCTACCAGGTCGTCGCCACCGACGACCGGATCGACGACGCCACGCGCGACGCGGCCGCCACGCTCGGCCTCGAGCTCGGATCGCTGCCGAGCGACCTCGACGCGTTCGTGCGAACGTTCGACCTCGTCTCCCCGGCACCGGGTGTGCCCGAGACGCATCGGCTGGTGGTCGCCGCGACGGCGGCGGGTGTCGACCTCGTCAGCGAGATCGAGCTCGCGTACCGCTGGGAGCAGCAGCGATCGGCCGGACCGCGGCCGATCCTCGCGATCACCGGCACCGATGGCAAGACGACGACGACCGAGATGACGGTCGCGATCCTTCGCGCCGCTGGCCACCGCACGGAGGCGCTCGGCAACACCGATGTCCCGCTGCTCGACGCCCTCGACGGCGACGGTCTTCACGGAGACCTGGACGTGTTCGTCGTCGAGTGCACCTCCTTCCGTCTCGCCTGGACCGAGCAGTTCCGCGCCGACGCCGCGGTCTGGCTCAACCTCGCTCCCGATCACCTGAACTGGCACGTGTCGATGGACAGCTACGCGGCGGCGAAGGAGCGCATCTTCTCGCTCCAGACGGCCGACGACGTGGCGATCGGGTTCGTCGACGACCCGGCGGTGATGGCGGCGCTCGACCGGGCACCCGGGCGGCAACGGACGTTCGGGCTCGCCGGGGCCGACTACCACCTCACCGGGACGACCCTGACCGGTCCGTCCGGCCCGATCGTCGACACGTCCCGGATGAAGCGACGCCTGCCCCACGACGTCACGAACGCCCTCGCCGCGTCGGCGCTCGTGCTCGAGACCGGGCTGGCCGACATCGAAGCGATCGGCGCGGCCCTGGAGTCGTTCGACGCGCCACCGCACCGGTTGGAGCCGGTCGGGTCCGCCGGCGGGATCGAGTGGTTCAACGACTCCAAGGCCACCACCCCGCACGCCGCGAGCACCG
>DATHUU010000173.1:0-10421 GCA_035461925.1 Ilumatobacter sp. | reverse complement strand
CCTCCCCCATCGCGTTCGGATCGTCGTACCGGCCGCCGTCGGGTCGGTGGTGCACGTAGTGGAACTCCCCGACGCTGGTGATGCCGGCCAATGCCATCTCGCCGAACACGCCGCGCGCCAGACGGTGGTACGAGTCGGGGTCGAGACGGTTCGCGACGCGGTACATCAGGTCGCGCCACGTCCAGAACGACCCGGGCCCGTCGTGGGTGCGGCCCCGCAACGCGCGGTGGAAGGCGTGGCTGTGGGCGTTGGCGAAGCCGGGCAGGACGACACCCCACAGCTGCTCTGCCTGGTGCGGAGCGGTCACGCCGACCTCGACCTCGGAGATCCGACCGTCCTCACCGACCCCCACCACCACGCCGGAACGGACGGCACCATCGACCCAGGCCCGCTCGCACCAGTATCCGGACGACGGCGCGACCATCGGCGCCCCCTACGAACCGACCCGGGCGACGAACTCGGTGATCCGGTCGACGAACTCGTCCCGGTAGTGCCGCTCGTACTCGTCCCACGTCGCCAGCCGCTTCGGGTCGGCCCGATCGACGATGAGCGTGCCGTCCAGGTGGTCGCACTCGTGCTGCCACGTGCCGGCGGTCAGCCCTCGCACGACACGATCGTGCGCGACGCCAGCGCGGTCGAGGTAGCGCACCCTGAGGTTGACGTGGCGTCGCACGAAGCCCCGCAGCGGCACCGACAGGCACCCCTCGTTGATCTCGACCGTCTCGTCGTCGAGCGGCTCGACGACCGGATTGATCGCGACGGTCAGCGGCAACGGCGGCTTGTACGGGTAGCGGGGGTTCTCGGCGACCTCCATCACCACGACCCGCGCGTCGACGCCGATCTGGGTAGCGGCCAACCCGGCACCGGCTGCATCGCGCATCGTGTCGACGAGGTCGTCGACCAGCGCCTGGATGTCGGCGGCGAGCGGGTCGGCGACGGGAGTCGCGACACGACGCAGGAACGGATCGCCGAGCTGCAGGATCGGGTGGACGGTCACGGCGTCGTCCGGTAGAGCACCGGGAACAGCGGATGGTCCATGGGCGCGCCCGCGGGCAACTCGTCTGCCAGCCCGTCGAACGGCGGCGAGGTCCGCCACGGGCGCGGCGCGTGCACCATGTCGTCGCCGAGCATCCGCACACTCACCACCCGCCTCCGCCGATCACCGCCGACCCCTCCCGCCCCGTGCACGGTCAGCATGTCGAAGAACACGGCGTCGCCCGGTTCGAGCTCCCAACCCAGCACCCGCCACGTGCCCGGTCGGGTCGCGTTGTCGGCGTCGAAGTCGGGCAGCTCCTCGAGGGTGCCCTCCGGGAACCACTTCGCCTGGTCGTCGAGGAAGGTCCGCGGCACGAACCACGGTCCGCGGTGCGTGCCGGCGATGAACTCGAGGGTCGACTCGCGTGGCACCGGGTCGACCGGGAACCACATGCTCACGTTCTGGTGGCCGTCGACGTTGTAGTACGGCTGGTCCTGGTGCCACGGCGTGCGCTGCGCGGTGCCGGGCTCCTTGATGAGCACGTGGTCGTGGTACAGCCGGACGGTCGGCGAACCGATGAGCTCCGCCGCGATCTCGGGGGCGGGCGACTCCCGGATGAACCGCTCCATCGCCGGCAGCCGCTGCCAGTTGCAGAAGTCCTCGATGAACGCGCCGTCGGCGTCGGCACTGGCCCGCTTGGCGAGCGGCGACAGCGACGCCAAGTTCTCGTCGATCGCGGCCTCCGCCAGCGCGACGCACTCCGGCGAGAACGCGCCGCGCACGACCGCGGCGCCGTCGCGCCGGAAGTCGCGCACCGTCCCGGCCGCCACGATCACGCCGGTCCCTCCCGCATCGGCACGCGCACCCCACGCTCCTCCGCGACCTCGATGGCCCGGTCGTAGCCGGCGTCGACGTGTCGGAGGACGCCCGTCCCGGGGTCGTTGGTGAGGACCCGTTCGAGCTTCGCCGCGGCCAGGTCGGTCCCGTCGGCGACCGTCACCTGCCCAGCGTGGATCGAACGGCCGATCCCGACACCTCCGCCGTGGTGGATGCTGACCCACGTCGCCCCGGACGCCGTGTTGACCAACCCGTTCAGGAGCGGCCAGTCCGCGATCGCGTCGGACCCGTCCAACATGTCCTCGGTCTCGCGGTACGGCGAGGCGACCGAGCCCGAGTCGAGGTGGTCGCGGCCGATCACGATCGGGGCCGAGAGCTCTCCGGAGCGCACCATCTCGTTGAACCGTAGACCCAGGCGGTGACGCTCCCCGTAGCCCAGCCAGCAGATCCGGGCCGGCAGGCCCTGGAACGCCACGCGCTCCCCCGCCATGTGGATCCAGCGCCCGAGCGACTCGTCGTCGGGGAACTCCTCCAGCACGGCACGGTCGGTGGCCGCGATGTCGGCCGGGTCGCCGGACAACGCCACCCATCGGAACGGTCCACGGCCCTCGCAGAACAGGGGACGGATGTAGGCCGGCAGGAAGCCCGGGTAGGCGAAGGCGCGGTCGAAGCCACCGAGCTGGGCCTCGGCCCGCAACGAGTTGCCGTAGTCGAACACCTCGGCGCCGGCGTCCATGAAGCCGACCATCGCCTCACAATGGCGAGCCATCGACGCACGGCTGCGCCGGGTGTACTCGTCGGGGTCGGTGCGGCGCAGCTCGTCGGCGGCGTCGAGGGTGAGATCGGTCGGCATGTAGCTCAGCGGATCGTGGGCGCTCGTCTGGTCGGTGACGATGTCGGCCGCGACCCCGTCCGCGAGCAGGCGTGGGATCACGTCGGCGGCGTTGCCGACGAGTCCGACCGACAGCGCACGACGTTCGGCCCTCGCTGCGGTGACCCGCCGGACCGCATCGGCCACGTCGTCGGCGATCTCGTCGAGGTACCGGTGGGCGACTCGCCGTGCGAGCATCGCCGGGTTGACGTCGACGATCAGCACCACCCCACCGTTCATCGTCACCGCGAGCGGCTGCGCACCGCCCATGCCGCCAGCTCCGGCGGTGATCGTCAAGGTGCCGGCGAGCGAGCCGCCGAATCGCTTCCGGGCGATCTCGGCGAAGCACTCGTACGTGCCCTGCAAGATGCCCTGGGTTCCGATGTAGATCCACGATCCGGCGGTCATCTGGCCGTACATGGTGAGACCGGCGTGCTCGAGCCGACGGAACTCGGTCCAGTTCGCCCAGTCGGGGACGAGGTTCGAGTTGGCGATCAGCACACGGGGCGCCCACTCGTGAGTGCGGAGCACGCCGACCGGCTTGCCGGACTGGACGAGCATCGTCTCGTCGGGTTGGAGGGTGGTGAGGGTCTGGAGCATCGCCCGATACGCGGGCCACGACCGCGCGGCGCGGCCGGTTCCGCCGTAGACGACCAGCTCGTCGGGGTTCTCGGCGACCTCGGGGTCGAGGTTGTTCTGGAGCATCCGATATGCGGCCTCGATCTGCCAGTTCCTGCAGGTGAGCTGCCGGCCCCTCGGCGCAGCGATGCCGGTGACCGTCTGGTTCGAGAACGTCATGCTTGCCAGCATCGCGACGGATCACCTACATTGTCAAGCAATGACATCTCTTGTCACTACCCGACAATTGCCCCCTGGTGGAAGGCCGGATCCGCCACCCGGGGTCGCGTACGACGTCCCGCGCTCGGTCGAGCGGGTGCTCGACGTGCTCGAGACCATCGTCGCCGCCGAGGGCATCAGCCTGACCGAGGTCGGTGATCGCAACGGCCTCACCCCCACCACGGCGCTGCGCTACCTGCGCGCGCTGGAAGCCCGCGGTTACGTCCGTCGCGACGACGACGGGAGCTACCGCCCCGGCGCCGAGCTCCACCGCATCGCATCCCGGATCGGCGTGGTCGATCCGGTGCAGCTGCTCGTCGATCGACTGCGCGCGACGATCGAACGCCTGGCGAGCGTGACCGGGGAGACGACCTACCTCGCGGTCGCCGACGGTGAGGTCGCTCGGTACGTCGCCGGTGCCGAGAGCACCCGTGCGATCCGACACGCCGGTGGCGTGGGGCAGGCGCTGCCACTCGACGGCACCGCCGTCGGCGCCGCGCTCCGCGACCCGGGCCAGCCGGTCGTCGTCCGCGGCGCGTTCGAGCCGGACATCACGGCGGTCTCGTACGCGATCGCGCCCGACGTCGCCGTGTCGGTCGTCGGGCCGACCCACCGCATGGGCGCCGACGAGGTCGCCACGATCTCCGAGCACCTCTGCGCCCACCTCCGAACCCATCCACACAGCCCGGTGCGCAGATGATCACGATGCAGCTCGACGGACCCGGTGTCACGATCTCCGATGTCGTCGCCGTCGCCAGACGGCACGCCCCTGTCGAGCTCACCGACGCCGCGATCGCGCGCATGCAGCGCTCCCGAGACATCGTCGAACGGCTCGCCGAGGGCGAGCCGAAGTACGGCATCTCCACCGGATTCGGCGCCCTCGCGACCGTGTCGATCCCCGCCGACCGCCGCCGGGCGCTGCAGGCCGCGCTCATCCGGTCGCACGCTGCGGGGATGGGCGAGCCGGTCGAGATCGAGGTCGTGCGGGCGATGATGCTGCTACGCGCACGCACCCTGGCGCTCGGGTACTCCGGCGCCCGCCCGCTCGTCGCCCGGGCGATGATCGACGTGCTCAACGCGGGCATCACCCCGATCGTCCCCGAGTACGGCTCGCTCGGCGCCAGCGGCGACCTCGCCCCACTCGCCCACGGCGCCCTCGCGCTGATGGGTGAGGGCGACGTCATCGTCGACGGCGAGGTCCGCTCGGCGGCCGAGGCGCTCGCAGCCGCCGGCCTCGAGCCGATCGAGCTGGCCGAGAAGGAGGGGCTGGCCGTCACCAACGGCACCGATGCGATCCTCGGGATGCTGTGCCTGGCGATCCACGACGCCACCATCCTCCTCGACCAGGCCGATCGCATCACGGCGGTCACCATCGAGGGACTGCTCGCCACGCCGGCGCCGTTCGACGCGGCCCTGCAGGCGCTCCGCCCGCACCCCGGGCAGGCGGTGACCGCCGCGACCATCCGCGAGATGCTCGCCGGCTCGCCGATCGTCGCGAGCCATGCGACCGACGACCCCCGGGTTCAGGACGCCTATTCAGTCCGGTGCACCGCCGCCGTGCACGGCGCGGTGCGCGACACGCTCGACCACTGCCGGCGGGTCGCAGGGTGGGAGCTGGAGAGCGCGATCGACAATCCGGTCGTGCTCGACGACGGCCGCGTGGAGTCGTGCGGGAACTTCCACGGAGCACCGCTCGGGTTCGCGGCCGACTTCCTGGCGATCGCGCTCGCGGAGGTCGGCGCCATCTCCGAACGGCGGATGGACCGCATGCTCGATCGCGCCCGCAGCCATGGGCTCCCACCGTTCCTGGCCGACGAGGTCGGTGTCGACTCGGGTCTGATGATCGGGCACTACACGGCGGCGGCGATGGCGTCGGACAACAAGCGTCTCGCTGCGCCGGCCTCGGTCGACTCGTTGCCGACGTCGGGCATGCAGGAGGACCACGTGTCGATGGCGTGGCTCGCGGTGCGCAAGCTCCGCCGTGTGATCGACAACGTGCGCCGGATCCTCGCCGTCGAGCTGGTGATCGCCGCCCGCGCCGTCGACCTGCGTGCCCCGCTCGTGCCGGCACCGGCCACGGGAGCACTGATCGCCGAGCTGCGGGACCGAGTACCAGGCCCCGGTCCCGACCGGTTCATGGCTCCCGAGCTCGCGGCTGCCGACGACCTGCTGCGGCGAGGCTTCTCGTCCGCCTGAGCTGCGGCCACCGGATCGTCACACCCGGAGGCGGGTCGCGATGTCGTTCTGCACGAGGCGTCCGGCGCGCGTGAGCACCCATCGGTCGCCCTGCCGTTCGACCAGCCCCGGGAGCTCGTCGCCGTCGAGCGCGGTGTGCGGGACGCCCTCGCGGAGTCGCAGCAGCAGCTCGAGCCGTTCGAACTCCCGGGTTGCGGCGTCGAGCGTCTCGCCGGCCGCCTCGGTCGGCTCACCGGCTGCCACCAGCTCGATGTAGCGGTCGGGGGTGCGCACGTTCCACCAGCGGCGGCCGGAGGTGTGGGAGTGGGCGGCGCAGCCGATCCCCCGATAGTCCTGCTGGTGCCAGTAGAGGAGGTTGTGACGGCACTCGTGGCCCGGCCGCGCCCAGTTCGAGATCTCGTAGCTCACGAGCCCGGCCGCCGTGAGCAGGTCGTCGACGAGCTCGTACTTGTCGGCCTGGTCGTCGTCGTCGGGGTGACGTTCGGGCTGTGCGGCGAGGGGTGTCCCCGCCTCGATCGTCAACGCGTACGCGGAGACGTGCGGCGGATCCAGATCGACCACCGCCCGGACCGTCTCCTCCCAGTCCGCGAGCGTCTCTCCCGCGGCCCCGTAGATGAGGTCGAGGTTGAACGTCGACAAGCCCACCTCACGGATGGCCGCGACGGCCCGCTCGACGTTGCGCCGGTCGTGCCGACGACCGAGCGAACCGAGGACGTGCGACGCCATCGACTGGACCCCGAGGCTGATGCGGTTGACACCACCGGAGGCGTAGGTGTGGACGAGCGCGGCGGTGACGTCGTCGGGGTTGCACTCGACGGTGATCTCGGCTCCCGGACAGACCGGGATCGACGCCACCACCGCCACCAGATCGGCGGGATCGACCATCGACGGCGTCCCACCACCCACGAACACGCTCGTCGCCACCGGCATCCCGGCATCGACCGCTCGCCCGATCTCGACACGCAGCGCGTCGAGGTACGCACCGGTCAGGTGGTGCCGATCCGTCCACGTCGCGAACGCGCAGTAGTCGCACTTCGACGCGCAGAACGGGATGTGCACGTACACCCCGTACGGGGTGGGCTCCTCGGGGTGGACACCCGGCATCGCGCCAGTCAATCGGGTACGGACCCGATCGGCGTGGCCCCGGCGGCGGCGCTCGTCAGTTGTTGGGGCGGAAGACCAGGTCGAGCGCTTCGAGCCGGAGCGCCACCTGATCGACGGGGATGTCGAGCATCGCCGCGATCGCACGCTTGTCGTCGTTGCGGATCGTCAGGACGCGGCCGTTGAAGTCCTGGCGCTGGACCTGGATCATCCGCATGAACCGGGTGAGCATCTCGAACGGGGCCCCTTGCAGCTGGCTGAGCTTCAAGATGTCGATCGCCAGCTTCGGACGCACGCCGGTGCTGTCGTCGGCGGCCGTCGGGTCGTTCGCGTGGCGCGGCAGGAGCTGATCGACGGGGACACGGTAGAACTGGGCGAGCCGGTCGAGACGTGGCAGCGACAGCGCCCGTTCACCACGCTCGTACGCACCGAGCACCGAGGCCTTGAACTCCTGCTCGGACTGCGCCTCGACGTCGTGGAGCGACAAGCGCTTCTGTTTGCGGATCGCGCGCAAGCGCTCCCCGACCTGGACGCTGTAGCCAGCGTCGTCCGCCTCGTCGGCAACACTCATCCTGTCCTCACCCAAACAGTCGGAAATTGTGTGGTCATTGGAACGGTACCACGAATGGCGACACTGCGTGACGGTATCGCCACGTATACCTCACGACATGTCACGCAGGGTGGCAGGTGCGTCGCGCTGCCGCGACGAGGGCCGCGGTCTCGACCCGGAGCACGGTCGGCCCGAGCGAGATCCGGTCGGCGGCGGCGGCGAGCTCGCGCTCGGTCCAGCCGCCTTCGGGTCCGATCGCGACGACCGGGTGACACCCGTCGTCGGGCCGACCCCCCGGCTCGGCGACGCTCGCTCCCGGCAGGAACGACAGCGCGGCCTTCGGCGCGTCGATCACCGGCACCGTCACCCGACGCGACTGTTGGACGGCCTCCACGGCCACCCGCTCCAACCTCGCAAGGTGCTTGGCCGCGCGCTGATCGTCCCACCGCACGACCGAGCGCTCGGCGTGGAGCCACACGATCCGATCGACGCCGAGCTCGGTCAGCTTCTGCACGATCCACTCCGGTCGATCGAGCTTGGGGATCGCCAGCCCGATCGTCACCGGCATCGATCGCGGGGGCTCGACCGTGACGGGGGTGGTGGCCTCCAGCGAGCCGTCGACAGCCCGGCACAGCCGCCACGCGCCCCGTCCGTCGGTGACCGAGACCACATCGCCCTCGGCCACCCGCAGGACACGGAACAGATGGTGGGCGTCGCCGTCGGAGAGGATCGGGGACGTGACGTCGTCGACGACGACATGGGCGGCCGACCGACGAAGCGATTCGGCCGCCTCCGGGGTCACGAGAACGCCGACTTGATCTTCGAGAACAGGCTCGTCCCCGGATCGCCGACGCTCTCACCGCGACCTTCCGCGAACTTTCGGAGCAGGTCGGCCTCGTCACGCGTCAGGTCGGTCGGTGTCCGGACCCACACCATCGCGCGCAGGTCCCCTCGGCCGCGACCGTGCAGACGCGGTACGCCTCGCCCACGCAGGACGAACTCGTGACCCGGTTGCGTCCCGGGCGGGATCGCCAGGTCCTCCGAACCGTCGAGCGTCTCCAGCAACACACGGGTGCCGAGCGCTGCTTGCGCGATCGAGATGTGGACATCGGTGACGAGGTCGTCGTCCTCGCGTCGGAAGCGCTCGTGGGGGCGAACCCGCAGGTGCACGTACAGGTCGCCGTTCGATCCACCTCGCGGACCGGCCGCTCCCCGTCGCGTGAGACGCAGCGTGCTGCCGCTCACCACACCCGCCGGCACCTCGACGGTGTACGTCTTGTCGACCGTCACTCGGCCCTCGCCGCGGCAGGTCGAGCACGGCGTCGTGATGACCTCACCGAGGCCACCACACCGCGGGCACGGGCTGGACGACACCATCTGGCCCAGCACGCTCTGTCGCACCCGACGGACCTGACCGCTGCCGTTGCAGTCGGAGCACGACACCGGCTTGGTGCCCTCCCCGGCACCGCTGCCGTCGCAGTCGTCGCACCGCTCCGGCAACTTCAGCTCGACCGGGATCTGGGCGCCGAAGACGGCCTGCTCGAAGTTGATCTCGACCGCCACCTCGAGATCCTGACCCCGCGGCGGTCCCGACGGGCCACGCCGGCCCCCGAAGGGCCCGCCCCCACCACCACCGAAGAACGCATCGAAGATGTCGCCCAGACCGCCCCCGCCGAAGAGGTCCTCGAAGTTGCCGCCGGCACCGGGCCCGCCGACGCCGGCTTCGCCGAACTGGTCGTAGCGGGCGCGCTGCTGGTCGTCGGACAGCACCGTGTACGCCTTCGACAGCTCCTTGAAGCGCTCCGCCGCGTCGGGGACGTCGGGGTTGGCGTCGGGATGCAGCTCGCGGGCGCGCTTGCGGTACGCCTTCTTGATCTCCTCGGTCGAGGCCCGCCGGGACACCCCCAACACCTCGTAGTAGTCGGCGGCCATCAGCCCTCTCCCAGTCGTCGTCCGAGGCGGTCGCTCACGATGTCGACCGTCGCCATCGCCTGCGGGTAGTTCATCCGGGTCGGTCCGAGCACGCCGACCGACCCCACGTGCTCACCGTCGACCACGACGGGCGCCACCACGACCGAGCAGGCCGACAGGGGCTCGACCCCGTGTTCGACGCCGATTGCGACCGACATCCCGCGATCGACGATGTCGCGCACCAGTGAGACGACGACGAACTGCTGCTCGAGCGTGTACAGGACCTGACGGACGACCTCGACGGCGTCGAACGCCTCAGCCACGGTGGACGCCCCGCCGACGTACACGTGATCGTCGGTCGACACGGCGCGCACCGCAGCGAACGCCGCCCGACACAGCTCGTCGACCGTCGCATCACCACTGTCGGGGAGCGCGGCCGACGCGAGCGAGCAACCCGTCAGGTTCGCCGCAAGGTGCACCGCGGCGGCGGCGAGCGTGGCGTCGGACGTGTCCTCGTCGATCTCGATCACCTCGTTCTCGACGGTGCCGTTGCCGAACACCAGCACGACCGTGGCCGCGTTGCTCGACAGACGAACGAGCTGCGCGCTCCGGATCACGGCGGCTTCGGCCTTCGGGCCGAGCACCACGGCGGCGTTCTTCGTGAGCCCCGTCAGCAGGTCGGACGTGTGGTGGAGCAGCTCCTCGAGCCGGCCGTGCGCGGCCGCGAAGAAGTCACCGACCTGCCGGGTGGTCGCCTCGTCGACGCGGCCCGGCCCGGACAGGTGATCGACGAAGAACCGGTAGCCCTTGTCGGTCGGGATCCGCCCCGCCGACGTGTGGGGTTGGATGAGGTAGCCCTCCTGCTCGAGCACCGCCATCTCGTTGCGGACCGTGGCCGACGACACGCCGACCCCTGGCGCCGCCGCGATGTGTGATGACCCGACGGGTTGCGCGGTGGCGATGTACTCGTGCACGACAGCACTGAGAATTGCGGTCTTGCGGTCGTCCAGCATCTTGGCAGTCGAGGATACCGAGTGCCAACGCCTCCTGCCGCCCTCACCCGCGGGGACGTTCTTCGTACCGGGACAGCGGCGCCCCGGAGGATCGTGCACGAGCGGTACCGTCCGGTGATGCACATCGGA
>DATHUU010000172.1:0-16981 GCA_035461925.1 Ilumatobacter sp. | reverse complement strand
GACCGACCGCGAGGCGCGCCAGCGCAACGTGGGCGGCGAGGTCCTCTGCTACGTCTGGTGAGGCCAGGCAAGGAAGGAATGGTCTAACCCCATGTCTCGCATCGGCAACGCTCCGATCACGCTCCCGTCGGGCGTCGACGTCCAGGTCGTCGACCGGACGATCACCGTGAAGGGCCCCAAGGGCTCGCTCAGCCGTGAGATCCCCGGCCAGATCGAGGTCATCGTCGAGGACGGTGTGCTCCGTTGCACCCGCCCCAACGACGAGCGGCAGCACCGCGCACAGCACGGCCTGACCCGCAGCCTCGTCAACAACATGGTCATCGGTGTCACCGACGGCTTCAAGAAGCAGCTCGAGATCGTCGGCGTCGGTTACCGAGCCGAGGCGCAGGGCCCCAACGCGCTGCGTCTCAACCTCGGTTTCAGTCATCCGGTCAACGTCACCGCTCCGGACGGGATCACCTTCGAGGTGCCCGCGCCGACGCAGGTGACCGTGAACGGCATCGACAAAGAAGTCGTCGGCCAGGTGGCCGCGAACATCCGCAGCATCCGCAAGCCCGAGCCCTACAAGGGCAAGGGCGTCCGGTACGCCGGCGAGCGCATCCTGCGCAAGGCCGGCAAGGCAGGTAAGAAGTAATGAGTGACATCGCCAAGGCACGCCGCCAGGGCCGGATCCGCCGTCACCGACGGGTCCGCAAGAAGGTCCATGGCACCGCAGCCCGTCCGCGTCTCGCGGTCTACCGCTCGAACAAGCACATCTCGGTGCAGGTGATCGACGACGATGCCGGCGTCACACTCGCCGCGGCGTCCACCGTCGAGGCCGCGCAACGCGAAGCCGGCAACGGTGGTTCCGTCGCGGCGGCGACCCGCATCGGTGAGCTCATCGCCGACCGCGCCAAGGCCGCCGGCGTCACCTCGGTGGTCTTCGATCGGGGCGGGTTCGCCTACCACGGTCGCGTCGCCGCGATCGCCGAAGCCGCTCGCAACAACGGACTGGAGTTCTGATGTCGTACAACCGCGACAGTCGCAGCAACGATCGCAACGAGAACCGGAACGAGGGCCGTAGCGACAGCGACAGCGGCCTCCGCGAGTCGCGGGTCATCACGATCAACCGGGTCGCCCAGGTCGTCAAGGGCGGCCGCCGGTTCAGCTTCACGGCGCTCGTGGTCGTCGGCGACGGCAACGGCCGCGTCGGACTCGGCTACGGCAAGGCCAAGGAGGTGCCCCTCGCCATCCAGAAGGGCACCGAGGAGGCCAAGCGCAACCTGTTCGAGGTACCCCTCGCCGGCTCGACCATCATCCACCCGGTGATCGGGGAGACCGGTGGGGGACGCGTCCTGATGAAGCCCGCCGCACCGGGTACCGGCGTCATCGCCGGCGGCGCGGCCCGGATCATCCTCGAGGAGGCCGGCGTGCACGACATCCTGTGCAAGTCGCTCGGCTCGGCGAACCACATCAACGTCGCCCGCGCGACCATCGCCGGACTCAAGTCGCTGCAGCGCCCCGACGAGGTCGCGAAGCGTCGTGGCATCCCCGCCGAGAGCTTCGTCCCCAAGGGTCTGCTGAACGCCTACAACGAGCGCCAGAAGCAGATGGCTGCCGGCGCTGCCGCCCACGACTGACCGACGAGGATGTCAGAGCCATGAGTGAGAACACGATCACCGTCACGCAGGTGAAGTCGGGCATCGGCGCGAAGCCGAAGACCCGGGGTACCCTGCGCGCCCTCGGCCTCGGCCGGATCGGCAAGACGAACACCCTCCCCGACCGGCCCGAGATCCGCGGCATGCTCCGTCGGGTCCCGCACCTGGTCGAGATCGAGACGAACGAGGACTGAGGAGCAACCGACCATGCGAGTTCACGATCTCGCGCCGGCACCCGGCGCCAACAAGAACGCCAAGCGGGTCGGCCGCGGCATCGGCGGCAAGGGCGGCAAGACCGCCGGCCGCGGTACCAAGGGCCAGCGCAGCCGCGGCCGCGGCAAGGTGGCACGTGGGTTCGAGGGTGGCCAGATGCCCCTCAAGCAGCGTGTCCCGAAGCTCAAGGGGTTCACCAACCCGTTCCGTGTCGAGTACACGGCGGTCAACCTCGACACCCTCACCGAGCTCAACGACGCGCACGGTGAGACGACCATCGATCCCGGGGTCCTGCACGCGCACGGCATCGTGCGCAAGGACGCGTTCGTGAAGGTCCTCGCCCGCGGTGCGGTCGGCACCAAGCTCGACGTCCACGCTCACGCCGTCTCGAAGGCCGCACAGGCCGCCATCGAGGCTGCCGGCGGCACGGTCACCCTGATCGAGCTCCCCTTCAAGGCCGAGGGCAAGGCCGGTCGCCCGGCCGCCAAGGGCAACCAGTTCACGAACCGGTAGTCCGCGAGGCCATCGCTCGTGGTGGCGGGCAGCGCCGACCCTGGCGCGGCTCACACGCCCGTCGCTCGTCGAACCACTCCGGCCGATAGCCTCGGCGGGGCTCATCCGCCCGGGCACCGACAACCAAAGGGATCATTCGCCAGTGCTGTCGAACGTCAAGAACATCTTCAAGGTCACGGATCTTCGCAACAAGCTCCTGTTCACCTTCATGATCGTCGCCGTGTACCGGGTCGGTGCCTCGATCCGGGTGCCGGGCGTCGACCCCTTGGCGATCGACCAGCTCCGCGAGGGGGCACAGGGCGGCGCGCTCGGGCTGTTCAACCTGTTCTCCGGTGGCGCGTTCGAGTCGTTCTCGGTGTTCGCGCTCGGCATCATGCCGTACATCACCGCCAGCATCATCATGCAGGTGCTCGGTGTCGTCATCCCCAAGCTCGAGGAGCTCCAGCAGCAGGGAGCCGTCGGCCAGCGCAAGATCACCCAGTACACCCGGTACGTGACGGTCGCGCTGGCGACGCTCCAGGCCACGGTGCTCGTGTTCCTCTTCGGTACCGGCGGCGGCGCGGCGTTCTACTCGGCCGTGCAGGCCCCCTCGGTGCCACTGCTCCCCGACGGCATCTGGCCGCGCGGCTACCTCATCATCCCGACGCTGGTCGCCGGCACCGCGGTGCTGATGTGGATGGGTGAGCTGATCTCCCAGCGCGGCATCGGCAACGGCATGTCGATGATCATCTTCGCCTCGGTCGTCGCCAGCGTGCCCGGTGGCTTCTACTCGATCCTCCAGGTCAACGAGGTCTTCTGGTTCGTCGTCATGATCCTCGTCAGCCTGGCGATCATCGTGGCGGTCGTGTTCGTCGAGCTCGGTCAACGTCGCATCCCGGTGCAGTTCGCGAAACGCGTCGTGGGCCGTCGCATGATGGGTGGACAGAACACCTACATCCCGCTCAAGGTGAACCAGTCGGGCGTCATCCCGATCATCTTCGCGAGCTCGATCCTGCTGCTCCCCGCCATCCTCGCCAGCTTCCTCGGCGGCGCGAGCTCGGGATGGCGCTACGAGATCCAGCGGGCGGTCGACAACTACATCCTCAACAGCCAGAACATCGTCTACGTGTCGCTCTTCGCGCTGCTCATCGTCGCGTTCGCCTACTTCTACAACTCGATCGCGTTCGATCCGGTCCGCCAGGCCGATCAGATCCGCCGCCAGGGCGGGTTCATCCCCGGCGTCCGGCCCGGTCCGCAGACCGAGGCCTACCTCGCCAAGGCCGTCAACCGGATCACCTTGCCCGGCGCGGTCTTCATCGCGTGCATCGCGATCCTGCCGTACCTGATCCTGTGGGCCGCCGACGTGAGCACGTTCGCGTTCGCCGGCACCAGCATCCTGATCTCGGTCGGTGTCGCCCTCGAGCTGATGCGTCAGATCGACAGCCAGCTGATGCTGAGGAACTACGAAGGCTTCCTCAAGTGACGGCTCGTTCGTCGTCGCGGCGACCGATGGCTCCTTCGTCGCTGCGCTCCGCCGGGTGTTGACGGGTTCATGATCCCCGGGGCGCGACTCATCATCCTCGGCCGGCAAGGTGCCGGCAAGGGCACGCAATGCGTTCGGCTGTCGCGCCACTACGTCGTTCCCCACATCTCCACCGGCGACATGCTCCGGGCCGCGGCACGCGAGGGCACCGAGCTCGGGAAGATGGCCAAGGAGGTCATGGACGCCGGCGGCCTCGTCGGCGACGAGATCATGATCGGGCTCGTCGACGAGCGGCTGCGCAAGCCCGACGCCGACTCCCGCGGCTACATCCTCGACGGGTTCCCCCGCACGGTCGCCCAGGCCCAGGCGCTCGACGGCATCACCGCCGAGAAGCCGATCAACGTGGTCATCGACCTCGACGTCCCACGCGAGATCGTCCTGGAGCGGATCTCGTCGCGACGGGTGTGCCGGGACTGTGGCACCAACTACACCGCGCAGGGCACCGAGCCGTCGCCCTGGATCTGTGACGTGTGTGGTGGTGACGTGCAACAGCGTGCCGACGACACCCCCGACTCCGTCAATCGGCGACTCGACCTGTACGAGAGCCAGACCGCCCCGCTCATCGAGTACTACTCGAGTCGTGGGGCGCTCGCGGTCGTGAACGGGATCGGTCATCCCGACCACGTGTTCAAGCGGCTGACCGACGTCGTCGAAGCCCGCCGCTGATGTTCGGGCTCCGCCTGCCGAGCGCGCCGTCTCCGCGCCCTCGCATCGGCGTAGCACACGCCACTCGAAATGTGGCGGACCGGCCCATTGGCGATCGCGTTCGGCGCCGATAGCATTGCTCCTCGGTCTGTGTACAGGCCGCCGCGAAGTCCGCTGAGCTGGGCGATCCACCCAGTCCAACCAAGGAGTACCACCCTGGCCAAGCCCAAGGAAGACGCCATCGTCCTCGAAGGGACGATCGTCGAATCACTGCCGAATGCAATGTTCCGCGTCGAGCTCGAGAACGGCCACAAGGTGCTGGCACACATCTCGGGGAAGATGCGAATGCACTACATCCGCATTCTGCCGGGCGACAAGGTGCAGGTGGAGCTCACCCCCTACGACCTCACCCGAGGCCGTATCACGTATCGATACAAGTGAGAGCAGCAACGTGAAGGTCCGACCGAGCGTCAAGAAGATGTGCGAGAAGTGCAAGGTGATCCGCCGGCACGGGCGCGTCCAAGTCATCTGTGAGAACCCGCGCCACAAGCAGCGGCAGGGCTGAGGAGAGTAGCGAACAACCATGGCACGCATCGCCGGCGTCGACATCCCCCGTGAGAAGCGGTTGGAGATCTCGTTGACCTACATCTTCGGGATCGGCAAGACCACCGCACAGAAGCTCTGCGACGAGCTCGGACTCGACCGCGACACCAAGGTGTCCGATCTGACGGAGGACGAGGTCAACCAGATCCGTCAGTACGTCGATCAGCACCTCACCATCGAAGGTGACCTGCGCCGCGACGTCCAGAACGACATCAAGCGCAAGATCGAGATCGGCTGCCTCCAGGGCGTCCGTCACCGCAAGGGGCTGCCCGTTCGCGGTCAGCGCACCCACACCAACGCCCGGACCCGCAAGGGCCCGAAGCGCACCGTCGCCAACAAGAAGAAGGCTGTGAGGAAGTAAGCCATGGCAAAGGCCAAGCCGGGCGGTCGTCGCCCACGCAAGCGCGATCGCAAGAACGTCTCCACGGGTGTCGTGCACATCAAGAGCTCGTTCAACAACACCATCGTCACGATCACCGACACCGCCGGCAACGTCATCTCGTGGGCGTCGTCGGGTGCCGTCGGCTTCAAGGGCAGCCGCAAGAGCACGCCGTTCGCCGCCCAGCAGGCTGCCGAGCGCGCCGCGAACGCGGCGATCGAGCACGGTCTCCGTCGCGTCGAGGTGCAGGTGAAGGGCCCGGGTTCGGGTCGCGACACCGCGGTCCGCTCGATCCAGAACACCGGCATCGAGGTCACCTCGATCAAGGACGTCACGCCGGTACCGCACAACGGGTGCCGCCCCCCGAAGCGTCGTCGCGGCTGAGGAGACTGAACAGCAATGGCTCGTTACACCGGACCGAAGGTGCGCTTGTCGCGTCGCCTGTCCACCAACATCTTCGAGAACGAGAAGGGTCGCAAGGCGCTCGATCGCCGTCCCTTCCCCCCTGGTGCCCACGGCCGCACCCGGCGTCGCAACGCAGGCAGCGAGTACCTCGCGCAGCTCCAGGAGAAGCAGAAGGCCAAGTACATCTACGGCCTGCTCGAGAAGCAGTTCCGCAAGACCTACGAGGAGGCGCTGCGCACGTCGGGCAACACAGGTGAGAACCTGCTCATCATGCTCGAGTGCCGTCTCGACAACGTGGCGTACCGCGCCGGCTGGGCCTCGACCCGCCCGCAGGCCCGCCAGTTCGTGAACCACGGTCTGATCCAGGTGAACGGGAAGCGGGTCGACATCCCCTCGTTCCGTGTCCGCAAGGGTGACGTCGTCTCGCTCTCGCCGAAGGCCGCCAGCATGATCGTCATCCAGCACAACCTCGACGTCCTCGACCGATCCGTCGTCGGGTGGCTCGAGGTCGGCGACGGGGGCAAACAGGTCACCGTGCGCGATCTGCCCCAGCGCGAGCACATCGACGTGCCCGTGCGCGAATCGCTCATCGTCGAGCTCTACTCGAAGTAACCAGCTTCGCGTCGGCCGCGGCGTGAGCCGCCGCACCACCACGTTGACCATCACGTCAACGACCCACGTCAACGACCCACGTCAACGACCCACGTCAACGACCCCGTCACCGATCACGTCAACGACACGTCCGACACCCACGAAAGGACAGGCAGCACATGCTCGTCATGCAGCGCCCCTCCGTCGAAGCCCTCGGCGAGGAATCCAACAACCAGCAGCGTTTCTCGATCGGCCCGCTCGAGCCCGGCTTCGGTCACACGCTCGGCAACTCGTTGCGCCGGACCCTGCTGTCGTCCATCCCGGGTGCCGCCGTCACGACCGTGCGTTTCGACGACGCCCTCCACGAGTTCGACACGATCTCCGGGGTTGCCGAGGACGTCACCGACATCATCCTCAACATCAAGGACATCGTGCTCACCTCGGTGTCGGACGAGCCGGTCAGCCTGCGCCTCGACGTGCGCGGCCCGGCTGCGGTCACCGCCGGCGACATCGAGTGCCCGGCCGACGTGGAGATCCTCAACAGGGATCTTCCGATCGCCACCTTGAACGGCAAGGCGCGCCTCGCGATCGACCTCACGGTCGAGCAGGGTCGTGGCTACGCCTCGAGCCAGCGCGAAAGCGAGAACCGGATCATCGGTGTCATCCCGATCGATGCGATCTTCAGTCCGGTCCGCCGTGTGAGCTTCGACGTCGAGCCGACTCGCGTCGAGCAGTCGACGAACTACGACAACCTCGTCATCGAGATCGAGACCGACGGCTCGATGACACCCGCTGACGCGCTCGCGTCGGCAGGTGCGACGCTGCGCTCGCTCGTCGACCTGGTCGCGAACATGAGCGAGGAACCGAAGGGTCTCGAGCTCGGCGAGATGGTCGACACGTCGACGAGCTCGCCCGATCTCGATCTCCCGATCGAGGATCTCGATCTGTCCGAGCGCCCGCGCAACTGCCTGAAGCGCGCGCAGGTCAACACGATCGGTGAGCTGCTCACCAAGACCGAGGACGATCTGCTCAACATCACCAACTTCGGCCAGAAGAGCCTGGACGAGGTGAAGGAGAAGCTGGACGAGCGTGGCCTGTCGCTGCGCGCCTGATCGTCCGCTCACCGTCACGTCGCCACCACGCACGTCGGAACAAGAACGTAGGAACAAGGAAGTATCGTCATGCCCGCAACCCCACGCCGCGCCCGCAACTTCGGCGGCGACGCCGCCCACCAGCGCCTGATGATGGCGAACCTCGCCGCGTCGTTGTTCGCCGCCGAGGCGATCACGACCACCGAGGCCAAGGCCAAGGCACTGCGTCCCATCGCGGAGAAGCTCATCACCAAGGCCAAGAAGGCCCAGGACGGCCCGATGCGGGTGCACCGCATCCGTCAGATCCAGGGCTACCTCGGCGATCGTGAGATGACCCACAAGCTGGTCAACGACGTCGCCCCTCGCTACACCGAGCGCAACGGTGGCTACACGCGCATCCTGAAGCTCGGGACCCGCGACGGCGACAACGCGAAGATGGCCCGCATCGAACTCGTCTGATTCGGGCCGGATCGCCCGATCGCTGCGTTGCAGATCGGACTCGCTGCCGCAAGGCAGCGTCGCCCTCCTGCGCCTTGCGCTCGAACGATCCGATCCCGAATCAGCAGGCAGGAGAGCCCGGTACCCATGTGTGCCGGGCTCCGGCCGTTTTCGTGGCCCACGTCGACTCGTAGGCTCGGCGTGGTGGACCGGCCCAGTGAACAGCTCCGCCGGGCTCGACTCGTGGTGGCGTACCGGGGGGCGGGGTTCCGGGGGTTCGCGGCGAACCCGGGGGTGCGGACCGTCATGGGGGTCCTGGTCGCCGAGATGGAGCGGGTGCTGCGGCGGCCTGTCGAGCTCACAGGGGCTGGGCGGACCGATGCCGGGGTGCACGCGTGGGGGCAGGTCGTCTCGGGCGACGTGCCCGCCGACACCGACCTCGACGATCTGGCGCGTCGGCTCAACAAGCTCTGTGCCCCTGACGTCGCCGTGCGCACCGCCGAGTGGGCCGGGCCCGACTTCGACGCCCGCTTCTCTGCCACGTGGCGGCAGTACCGCTACCACGTGTGGAACGACCCGGCTCCGAACCCGTTGCTCGACGGCGTGGTCTGGCACGTTGCTCGCTCACTGGACTTCGCCGCGATGCAGCGGGCGGCCCGGGACCTGGTGGGGGAGCACGACTTCACGTCGTTCTGCCGGATCCCGAAGGTGCCCGAGGGCGAGTCCGAGCCGAGCATGACGCGCCTCCTCCACGAGGCCAGCTGGTCGCGACTGGACGGTTCGTCGCTCCTGCGGTTCGAGGTCCGCGGCAGCGCCTTCTGCCACCAGCAGGTCCGCTCGATGGTCGGCACGTTGGTCGACGTCGGGCTCGGTCGGCTCGACCCGACGTGCATCCCGTCGGTGCTCGAGCTGCGCGACCGTGCCGCCGCAGGTCAGGTCGCCCCGCCCGAGGGGCTGGTGCTCTGGGCCGTCGGCTACGGCGGACGCCGGTGGGACGCCTGACCGACGACGCACTCCTGGTGTCCGGCGTTGTGGTCGCGCTCCGGCCGACCGTAGGATTACCCGGTTCAATTTGCGGCCCCGTGCCTCGGGCTGCGCCGGCACGAGCAGTCGAAAGTCAGATCGATGAAGACGTACACCCCGAAAGCCAGCGAGATCCAGCGCGAGTGGCATGTGGTCGACGCCGAGGGCGTCATCCTCGGCCGTCTCGCCACCGAGGTCGCCCGCGTGCTGCGCGGCAAGCACAAGCCGACCTTCGCGCCGCACATCGACACCGGTGACCACGTCATCATCGTCAACGCCGACAAGATCGTGCTGAGCAGCAACAAGGCCGACGCCAAGCGGATCTACCGTCACAGCGGTTACCCGGGCGGGATCAAGTCCGAGTCGTTCGCCGAGATGCTCGACCGCAAGCCGGCCGACGCCGTGCGCCGGTCGGTGAAGGGCATGTTGCCGAAGGGTCCGCTCGGTCGTCAGCAGATGACGAAGCTGAAGGTGTACGCGGGGCCCGACCACCCGCACGCCGCCCAGTCGCCCAAGCCGCTCGAGATCAAGCGCTGATCGAACAGCCGGATCGAACTCACCCGAATCGAACTTGCAAGGGATACGAAGAGTCATGGCAACCCCGCTCACCCAGTCCACCGGTCGTCGCAAGAGGTCGGTCGCTCGTGCCCGTCTGCGTCAGGGCACCGGTCAGATGACGATCAACGGTCGTCCGATCGACGTCTACTTCCCGACCTCGGCCCAGCGCATGGTCGTGACCGAGCCGCTCCGTGTCGCCGAGGTCGAGGGCAACTACGACGTCGACGCCTCGATCCACGGCGGTGGTGTGAGCGGGCAGGCCGGTGCGCTCCGCATGGCGATCGCCCGTTCCCTCGTCGAGCTCGACCCCGAGGCGCGTCCGGCACTCAAGCGGGCCGGCCTCCTCACCCGCGACTCGCGGAAGAAGGAGAGCAAGAAGTACGGCCTCAAGAAGGCCCGCAAGGCGCCGCAGTTCACGAAGCGCTGATCCAGCGCTCAGACGGGGCTACCGGCTCGTGCGATTCGGCACCGACGGCGTCCGGGGCCGCGCCAACACCGAGCTGACCCCTTCCTTCGCACTGGACCTTGGCCGCGCCGCGGCCAAGGTCCTTCGTGCATCTGTGGCGGTGGTCGGTGGTGACAGCCGGATCTCGACCCCGATGCTCGAAGCGGCGTTCGTCGCCGGCCTCGCCTCCGAAGGCGTCGAGGTGCACCGTCTCGGTGTGACGCCGACGCCGGCGGTCGCGTTCGAGGCCGCTCGACTCGGAGCGATGGGGGCGGTCGTGTCGGCGTCGCACAACCCGTACCACGACAACGGGATCAAGCTGTTCGCGCCGGGAGGCACGAAGCTTCCCGACGAGGTCGAGGCCCGGATCGAGTCCGTGCTCGCATCGCTGGACGGGTACACCACCGAGCCGGCCGCGATCCACGGTCGGGGAGACTCGGGCGCCGCGTACGTCGAGCATCTGCTCGGCGTGCTGTCGGGTCGCGACTTGCGAGGATTGCGGATCGTCGTCGACGCCGCGAACGGGGCCGCGTCGCACCTCGCGGCAGAGGTGTTCGGCAGGACGGGTGCGCACGTCGTGGTGATCAACGACCGACCGGACGGCACCAACATCAACGCCGGATGTGGGGCCACGGACCCCGATGCGTTGCGCGCCGTGGTCACGGCCGAGCGGGCACATGTCGGGATCGCGCTCGACGGTGACGCCGACCGGCTGATCGCGGTCGACGAGCGCGGTGACGTCGTCGACGGCGACCACATCCTCGCGATCTGCGCCGCCGATCTGCGCGAGCGTGGTGGGCTCCACGACGACACGGTCGTCGTCACCGTGATGACGAACCTGGGGTTCCGGCTCGCGATGGAGGCGGCGGGGATCCGGGTGGTCGAGACCGCGGTCGGCGACCGGTACGTGCTCGAGGCGCTGGCCGCGGGCGGCTACTCGCTCGGCGGTGAGCAGTCCGGGCACGTCATCTTCACCGATCACGCGACGACCGGTGACGGCATGCTCACGGCGCTGGTGCTACTCGACGTCGTGCAGCGGTCGGGCCGGCAGCTCTCGCGCCTCGCGGCCGACGCGATGACACAGCTCCCGCAGGTGTTGGTGAACGTCCGGGTGTCGCAGCGCCCCGTCGACGTCACCGAGCTGATCGCCGATGAGCTCGCCGCCGCGGAGGCCACGTTGGGGGACACCGGCCGCGTGCTGATCCGCGCGAGCGGCACCGAACCGCTCGTCCGCGTGATGGTCGAGGCCACCACCCCCGACCTCGCTGCCGGCATCGCCGAGTCGCTCGCCACCGCCATCCGTTCTGTCTGCCCGTAACCGGTCAGTTCCCGGTTGCAGGCAGACGGAACGCCCGGGGTGCGGCAATGTGACAGATCGGTGACGGGTAGCCTGGGCAGCCATGTGCGGCATCATCGGAGTGCTCTCCCGTCGGTCCACGCGGGCGGCCCCCGAACCGGGTGAGGTGCTCGCGGCGCTCGATCGTGCGATCGAGCTCCTCGCCGATCCGGCCGCGGCGGCGGATGCTGCCGCAGTCGCCGACAACGCCCTCCGCGGCGTGCCCGGGGTGTCGGCGCTCGCCGACCATCACGAGTTCGCCGCCGCCATCACCGCCCGGCTCGATCGACTCGATGCCGCCGTCGACGCATTCGACGTCGGCCTCGAGGCGGGCGATCACACCGCCGAGGAGCTCGAGCGGCTGGGTGCGGCCTCGATCGCCCTGCGCGACGTGCTCTGGGCACTCCGCCACGACCGGCTCCGGACCGCGCGCGAGGTCGCCGCGCTGGTCGGCCGTGGCGTGAGCGAGGGCACGATCGCCGGCTACCTCGCGATCCAGCAGGCGCTCAGCGCGATCGACCGACTCGAGGTCCGTGGCCGTGACTCCGCCGGCATCCACGTGTACGTGCACGACCACGCGCTCGATCTCGCCGACCCGGTGGTCGCCGCAGCGGTCGCGGTTCGCGGTGCGGACCCGACGTACCCCTCGGGCTCGGTGCACGTCGACGGCGCGGTGCTCTCGTTCGTCTACAAGGCGGCCGCCGAGATCGGTGAGCTCGGCGACAACACCCGCGCGCTGCGCGCGGCCGTGGCTGCCGACGATCTCCTCCGCCGGGCGCTCGCCGGCACCGAGGCGCGCACGGCGGTGCTCGGTCACACCCGCTGGGCGAGCGTCGGCATCATCTCCGAGCCCAACACGCACCCACTCAACAGTGCCGAGCTCGAGCAGTCGCCCTCGATGTCGTGCGGTCCCTACGTGGTCGCGGCGCTCAACGGTGACGTCGACAACCACGCCGATCTGCGGATCGAGCACCAGCTCCGGATCCACCAGCAGATCACCACCGACGCCAAGATCATCCCGGCGCTCGTGTCGCGCCATGCTGCGGCGGGTGTCGACCTCGTCGAGTCGTTCCGGCGCACCGTCTGCGCGTTCGAGGGATCGGTGGCGATCGGTGCGATGAGCGCTGCCGAACCCGACAGGATGTTGCTCGCACTCCGGGGGAGTGGACAGGGGCTGTACGTCGGTCTGGCCGACGATTGCTTCATCGTGGCCAGTGAGCCGTACGGCGTCGTCGAGGAGACCTCGCGCTACGTCCGCCTCGACGGTGAGCACGGCGGCGAGATCGTCGTCCTCGACGCCGCGCAGGCGGGCGACCTCAGCGGCCTCCGCCGGCTCCACTACGACGGCACCGATGCGCCGGTCGACGTCGGCGAGGTCGTCGTTGCCCAGGTGACCACCCGTGACATCGACCGCGGCGAGGCTCCGCACTTCCTCCTCAAGGAGATCGGCGAGGCGCCGCGCAGCCTCCAGAAGACGCTCCGCGGCAAGATCGTCGAGCGGGACGGCCGTCTGATCGCAGCGGTCGGCGACCGTGCCCTGCCGCCCGCCATCGCCACCAGGCTCGCCGACGGAACGATCACCCGGGTGCGCGTGATCGGCCAGGGCACCGCCGCCGTCGCCGGCCAGAGCGCGGCGGCGCTCCTCGACGAGCTCTGCGGTGGCGGACTCGACGTCGACGCGATCCCCGCCACCGAGCTGTCCGGCTTCCAGCTCCGGCTCGACATGAGCGACACCTTGGCGATCGCTGTCAGCCAGAGCGGCACCACGACCGACACCAACCGGACCGTCGACCTGCTCCGGGCGCGTGGAGCCGCCGTGATCGGCATCGTCAACCGGCGCGGGAGCGACCTCGTCGACAAGGCCGACGGGGTCCTGTACACCTCCGACGGGCGCGACGTGGAGATGAGCGTCGCGTCGACGAAGGCGTTCTACGCACAGGTCGCCGCAGGTGCACTGCTCGCGTGCGCGATCAGCGAAGCAGCCGGCCTCGGCACCGATCACCGCCGTCACGAGCTGCTGACCGGCCTGCGCTCGCTCCCGGACGCGATGCAGACCGTGCTCGCGAAGCGCGACGAGATCGGTGACGCCGCCCGTCGGTTCGCACCGTCCAAGCGGTACTGGGCGGTCGTCGGCAATGGACCGAACCTGGTCGCCGCGGAAGAGGTCAGGATCAAGCTGAGCGAGCTGTGCTACAAGTCGATCGCCTCCGACGTCACCGAGGACAAGAAGCACATCGACCTGTCGAGTGAGCCGTTGATCCTCGTGTGCGCGGCCGGCCTGCGTGGGAGCACCGCCGACGACGTCGCCAAGGAGACCGCCATCTTCCGGGCGCACAAGGCCACCCCGATCGTCATCGCCGACGAGGGGGAGGTGCGCTACAGCGGGGCCGCGACGATCACCGTGCCACCGGTCGACCCGGCGCTCGGCTTCGTGCTCTCGGCGATGGTGGGGCACTTGTTCGGGTACGAGGCGGCACTCGCGATCGACGCCTCGGCCCGGCCGCTCCGCGAGGCGAGGGAGATGATCGAGCACGTCGTGTCCGAGCACGAAGGCGGCGACGCCGTGCTCGCCGAGGTCCGGCGTCGGATGCCGCGCTTCGCCGAAGCGTTCCAGGGCGGGCTGCGCGACCGACTGTACGACGGCCACCTCGAGGCGAGCACGGCGATGCGCTTGTTCGGATTGCTGCGCGACCTCGCGGCCACGAACCCGGTCGAGCAGTACTCGACCAGCTCGGGCAAGGTGGGGACCCCGAGCGGACTGGTCGAGGACGTCGTGCTCGCACTCACCCGCGCGATCGAGGAGTTGACCCGCCCGGTCGACGCGATCAAGCACCAGGCCAAGACGGTCACCGTCGGGATCTCCCGGAGCGACGAAGGGATCCTCGATCGGATGCTGGTCCAGGCGACGCTCGGCGCCGGCGCCGGCCGCGACGTGCTCAGCTACCGCACGCTGAAGGTGCTCGCCGACCTGTCGCCCGCGGTCAGCGAGGTCACCGGCTTCACGCGGTACCGGATCGACGGTGACTCGCTCTCGATCGTCGATCGTGGCGGCATCTCCCGCGACCTGCCCAGCCGGGTCGACTCCGACTCGCGGTTGGTGGGTACCAAGCGGCGGGTGTCCGACGCGCGCGAGGTGCTCGTCGCCCGCGGCCGTCGTGACGACCGCACGGTGGTCTTCGTCCCCGAGGTCAAGGCCGGCTCGTGTACGGGCATCACCCTGCTCCACGTGCGGCTCCACGACCGATTGCCGGCCGACGTGATGCGCGGCGTCCTGCAAGGCTACGACAACCGGTACGACCGCCTCGTCGACTGGGTGGCCGAGACCGAGGGCGACTTCGACGCCACGCGTCTGGGTGAGCTGCCGGTCGACGATCTCCTGATCGCCCCCATCTCCAAGACCGCCGACCTCTGGCGGAGCTGACGGGACGCTCGTGGGGGTGGGCGGGTGATCGGGATCGGTGTCGATGTCGTCGAGATCGAGCGCTTCCGGGTCTCGCTCCGGCGCACACCGACGATGCGCGACCGTCTGTTCACGCCGAGCGAGCTCGAGTACGTCGCGCCACAGGCCGATCCGGTGCCGTCGCTCGCCGCTCGGTTCGCCGCCCGCGAGGCGGTCATGAAGGCGCTCGGTGTGGGAATCGGCGCGTTCGGGTTCCACGACGTGTGGGTGGAGCGCGCACCGTCGGGAGCGCCGTCACTCGCCTTCGCCGGTCGGGCGCGAGAGTTGTCCGAGCAGGCCGGGGTCATGCGGTGGCACGTGAGCCTCACCCACTCCGACCTCGTGGCGGTGGCCTATGTCGTCGCCGAGTGACGTTGCGTGGCAGGCTGACCACTCGTGATCCGCGTCATCACCCCGGAGCGAATGCGGGCCATCGATGCCGCGGCGCCCGACCCGGTCGACGTGCTCGTCGACCGGGCGGGCGCAGCGGTCGCCCGGGTCGCGCTCCGGATGCTCGGCGGGGGGTACGGGCGGCGCGTCGTCGTCCTCGCCGGGCCGGGCAACAACGGCGCGGACGGCCGCGTCGCGGCCGAACGTCTGCGCGAGCGCGGCGCACAGGTGACGGTCCACGATGCGTTGGCGTCGCCGGCGACGATCACCGGCGCCGACCTGGTCGTCGACGCCGCGTTCGGCTCCGGCTTCCGGGGCGACTGGCGTCCACCCCGGATCGACGGTGCACCGGTGCTGGCGGTCGACGTCCCGACCGGGCTCGACAGCCGCACCGGCGAGGCCGGCAACCGGACCTGGCGCGCCGATGCCACGGTCACCTTCGCCGCTCGCCGACCGGGACACCTGCTCGGTCGTGGCCCCGATCTGTGCGGCGAGCTCACCGTGGCCGACATCGGCCTCGACACGACCCCGCCTGCCGACGAGCCTGCCGACGAGCAGATGTTCGTCGCGGAGGCGGCTGATGTCGCCGAGTGGTTGCCCGATCGGTCACGACAGGCCCACAAGTGGTCGAGCGCCGTCCGTGTCGTCGCCGGGAGCGTCGGCATGACCGGCGCCGCTCACCTCGTCGCCGCGGCCGCACAGCGCGCCGGCGCCGGCATGGTGACGTTGTCGAGCCCGGGCATCGAGGCGTCGGCGCCGGTGGAGGTGGTCGACCGTCGCGTGCCGCCGTTCGACTGGGCCGAGCCGGTGCTGGAGGACCTCTACCGCTACCACGCCCTCGTCGTCGGGCCGGGCCTCGGGCGGGAGGAGTACACGGTCCCGTCGATCGTCCGCGCGGTGACCGAGGCGTTGGTGCCGGTGGTCGTCGACGGGGACGGCTTGTTCGCCCTCGCATGGAACGACGAGGGGACCCCCTCCTTCCTCCTCGAGCGGGAGGTGCCCACCGTCCTCACACCGCACGACGGCGAGTACGGCACGCTGACCGGCCATCGACCCGGGCCGGACCGCGTCGCCGCCCTGCGCCGACTCGTCGACCTCACCGGGGCGACCATCCTGCTCAAGGGCCCGACCACCCTCGTCGGCGCCCCGGGCGAGCCCACCTGGTTCGTGACGAACGGGGATCAACGACTGGCCACCGCGGGTACGGGTGACGTCCTCGCCGGGGTCATCGGTGCCATGCTGGCCAGCGGACTTCCTGCCGTGCGCGCCGCCGTCGCCGGGGCGTGGATCCACGCCGAGGCCGCCCGAATCGCCGGTGGGGCCGGCCTGGTGGCCGGCGACATCGTCGGTCGTCTCCCCACCGTCTTGACCCGACTCCGAGCCGCATGAACCGCCTCCGCCTCGCCCTCGCGACGCTCGTCGCCGCCACCGTCGCCACCGGTGTCGCCTCGGCCGCCGTCTCCACGATCGATCGTGCCGCCGAGCTGCCCGCCCGTGCCGCCGTCCGGGTCGATCCACCGCGACCAGCGATCGTCATCGGTGACTCGGCGATCTCCGCGCTGCGATGGGTGCCCGGTGCCGACAACGCCATCATCGGCTTCGATCACACGCTCGACCTCGAGTCGTGCCGACGGCTGCTCGCGCCCTCGTGTCGGGGCCGTGAGGGGCGCACGCCCCTGACCGTCCACGAGGCACTCGCAGTCCATGGCGACAATTACGAGGTGCTCGTCGTCGCGGCCGGGTACAACGACGG
>DATHUU010000171.1:0-8937 GCA_035461925.1 Ilumatobacter sp. | reverse complement strand
GACATGTTGGCGACCTCGAACACGTTGGAGAACACGTAGGCCTTCGGGTCGTCGTCGATGACGATGACCTTGCCCTTGTCGTAGTCGTCCAACGATCCGAAGACCGTCGTGTACTGGCTCATCCCGGCAACCCCCATCCGGTCGGCAGCGGTCGGCACCGACGTCGAAGGGACTGGACGACGTTGACCGCTGTGTTCGGTATCCGTACACTCGTACGCAATATGAACATTCTGGTCCCGCAGCACCGCGACCGTCAAGCCGGTGAGCACGTCCAGTCGCTCGCGCGCGGCATCGCCGTGCTCCGCTCGTTCTCCGCAGCGGCACCGCGCCAGACACTCGCCGACGTCGCCCGCGCCACCGGGCTCACGCGGGCGACCGCTCGCCGTCTGTTGCTCACCCTCGTCGACCTGGGGTACGCGCGGACCGACGGCAAGCACTTCGAGCTGACCCCACGGGTGCTCGACATCGGGTACTCGTTCCTCGCGTCGCTGAACCTGAACGAGATCGTGCAGCCCTACCTGGAGGCGCTGAGCGAACAGCTCGGCGAGTCGACGTCGGTGAGCGTGCTCGACGACACCGACATCGTCTACATCGCTCGCGTCCCGACCAAGCGCATCATGACCGTTGCGATCGGGCTCGGATCGCGGTTTCCCGCCTACCAGACGTCGATGGGGCGGGTGTTGCTCGCCGACCTCGACGACGACCAGATCGCCGACGTCTTCGGCCGAAGCCGTCGAGATTCGGCGACCGACCACACCGTCCGCGATCTGGACGGTCTGCTCGCCGCCGTGCGCACGGTCCGGGACCGGGGATGGTCGATGGTCGACCAGGAGCTCGAGCTCGGCGTCCGCTCGATCGCCGCGCCGATCCACAACGCGACGGGGTGCACCGTCGCTGCGGTCAACGTCAGCACCCAGGTGGGCCGGACCGACCTCGACGTCCTGGTCGACGACTTCGTGCCGGCGCTGTTGTCGACGTCGGCCCAGATCGACGCGGCACTCGGGATGCGATGACCGTCGCCGACCGGGTCGTCCAACTCAGCCGGATGCTGGAGCGGGCGGGTGTCCCGGTCGGTGTCGCCGCGACGATCGACGCCGTGCGCGCGGTGGAACACCTCGATCTCCTGCACCGGACCGAGCTGCGCGAGGGGTTGCGGGCGACGCTCGTCAAGCAGCCGGGGCACCGTGACACGTTCGACGCGGCGTTCGATCGGTTGTTCCCGACCCGGATCCACGAGCCGAGCGACCGAGGGCGTCCCCGCGGGACGTCACCCGAGCAGGTGGCCGAACAGGTTGCCGGCGACGGCGACCTGAGCGGTCTCGCGAGCGCACTCGTCGACGAGTACGGCGGCCTCGACGGGGAGGTGCGCTCGGAGCAGCACCACGTGCAACGCGTGCTGCGCGCCGCCGACCTCGCCCGCATGATGAGCCGGGCCCGCATCCACGATCCGTCGGTCAGCCCGGCGCAGCTGCGCGCGCGGATCGACGAGTTGAAGCGATTGGTCGCCGCCGACGTCCGAGGACGGCTCGGCGCCGGGGACGACACCGCCGTCGGGCTCGATCTCGTCGACGTCGAGTTCCTCCACGCCTCGCGGGCCGAGCTGGCGGCGATGCGCGCCGCGATCGCCCCGCTGGCCCGAAAGCTCGCGTCCCGCCTCGCGCGGCGCCGGCAACATCGCCGCTCCGGTCGGGTGAACGTTCGTCAGACGATGCGTCGCTCGCTCGCCACCGGCGGGGCGCCGTTCGACGTGGCGTACCACCGGCCACGGCCACATCGGGCAGAGCTGGTCGTGCTGTGCGACGTGAGCGGCTCGGTGGCCGACTTCTCGTTGTTCACCCTGAGCCTGGTGGCCGCCCTCTCGGCCGAGCTGCCGCGGACGCGGTCGTTCGTGTTCGTCGACGCCGTCGACGAGATCACCGAGCTGTTGCACGCCACCGACCACCAGATCGAACCGTGGCAGATCATGCGGAACACCAAGGTGATCGGCCGCGACGGGCACACCGACCACGCCGCAGTGTTCGAGCAACTGCTGGCCGAGCACGGCGACGCGCTCGGGCCGAACACGGCCGTGATCGTGACCGGCGATGCGAGGAACAACCATCGCGACACGGGCGTCGAGGCGTGGGCTCGCATCGCACAGCGATGCCGGCGCATCGACTGGCTCAACCCGGAACCGGCCGACGAGTGGGACACGTACGACTCCGAGATGGCCTCGTACGGCGCTCACTGCACGACGGTGCACGAGGTCCGCACCCTGCGCCAGCTCGTCATCTGCATCGAACACCTCGTCTGACGGTCCCCCGGTCGCGTACCGTCCCGGCATGCCCATCGTGGACCATGTCGACGTGATCGTCGTCGGAGCCGGCATCTCCGGCATCGGCGCCGCGTATCACCTCCAGCAGCAGTGCCCCGACCGCACGTTCTCCATCCTGGAGGGGCGCGATGACATCGGCGGCACGTGGGACCTGTTCCGCTACCCCGGTGTGCGCTCCGACAGCGACATGCACACCCTCGGCTACAGCTTCAAGCCGTGGAAGCACGAGAAGGCGATCGCCGACGGTCCGTCGATCATGGAGTACCTGCGCGAGACGGTCGCCGAGCACGACATCGCGCGCCACATCCGGTTCGGACACCACGTCGACCGCGCCGACTGGTCGACGGACGACGCCCGCTGGACGCTCACCGTGACGCTCACGAGCACCGGCGAGACCGTCGAGTACACGTGCTCGTTCCTGTACATGTGCTCGGGCTACTACTCGTACCGCGGCGGCTACCTGCCCGAGCTCCCGGGCGTCGACGAGTTCGCCGGCAAGGTCGTGCACCCGCAGGCATGGCCGGACGACCTCGACTACCACAGCAAGCGGGTCGTGGTGATCGGTTCGGGCGCCACGGCGATGACGCTGGTGCCGGCGATGGCCGCCGACGCCGGTCACGTGACGATGCTGCAGCGCTCCCCCACCTACGTCGTGTCCCGGCCCGACCGGGATGCGATCGCGAACGCGCTCCGCAAGGTGCTCCCGG
Organism: Ilumatobacter sp.; assembly: GCA_035461925.1. GTDB lineage: Bacteria > Actinomycetota > Acidimicrobiia > Acidimicrobiales > Ilumatobacteraceae > Ilumatobacter. Next base: position 5,916 of record DATHUU010000171.1, on the reverse strand, counting down.
AACCGGTCGCGTATCGCATCACCCGCGCGAAGAACATCACCCTCGGTCGCCTCTTCTACGGCCAGACCCGCACCAAGCCGGCCAAGGTCCGCCGGAAGCTGCTCGACATGGTGCGCGAGGAGCTCGGCGACGAGATGGTCGAACAGCACTTCACCCCGCGCTACGACCCCTGGGACCAGCGGCTCTGCCTGATCCCGAACGGCGATCTGTACGAGGCGATCAAGAGCGGTCGGGCCTCGGTCGTGACCGACCACATCGACACGTTCACGCCGAACGGCATCCGGCTGCAGTCGGGTGAGCACCTCGACGCCGACATCGTCGTGACGGCGACCGGCCTGCAGCTCGTGACGCTCGGCGAGATGGACGTCGTCGTCGACGGCGAGCCGGTCGACTTCTCGTCGACGTTCACGTACAAGGGCGTGGCCTACTCCGACGTCCCGAACCTCGCGTCGTCGTTCGGCTACATCAACGCGTCGTGGACGCTGCGCGCCGACCTCGTGTGCGGGTGGGTGTGCCGGGTGCTGAACCACCTGCGCGACACCGGCACCGACATCGTGGTGCCGCGGCTGCGGGCGTCGGACCGCGGGATGTCCCCGCGCCCGTGGATCGACGACTTCTCGGCCGGCTACATCCAGCGCATGATCCCGCTGCTCCCCAAGCAGGGCGACCGCGAGCCGTGGATGGCCCACCAGGACTACCGCCTCGAGCAGAGGACGCTCGGCAGGGCCCCGATCGCGGACGACGTGCTCAGGTTCGAACGCGCACCGTCCGCAGCAAGGTCACGGCAGGAGGCGGGTGTCGGCCAGGCGAACCGGTGAGGTCCGGGCGACGAAGTCGCCACCGAACGCGCCCGCCAGATCGACGACCAGGTGGGTCGAGGTGGACGGCGTGATGCACACGCGCCCGCCCACGCCGGGTCGCACGAACACGAGGTTCGCGGTGTTCGTACCGACCCGATGGTTGAGGTTCGACGCGGTCGGTTGCGGCTCTCCGCACGGGAACACCGTGACGAACCCGTCGCTCGCGGGGCGGACGGCGGCGACGTTCACCACCACCGCGGTCGCATCTCCGACCGCGACCTCGAACGCCTCACCGGGCGCGATCGGTCGCGCCGCCCGGGTGTCGGCGAGACGGCTCGACGTGATCTGGGGGACGAACGCGTCACCGAGCGTTCCCGCCAGGTCGACGATCAGGTCGGTCTCGCTCGACGTGTAGATGCAGACTCGTCCGGACGCGCCGGTCGCGACGACGGCCAGGTTGGCGGTGTTCTCACCCGCACGGAAGTTGAGGTTCGACGCCGTCGGCATCTTCTCGAGGCATGGGAACACGGTGAGGAACCCAGCGGCTGCCGGCCGGACCGCAGCGACGTTGACCACCACCGCGGGCTCGTCGGGCACGTCGACCGCGATCACGTGATCGGCAGCCAACGGCGCTGTCACCCGGGTGTCGAGGAGGCGGTGGGGCACGTCGGCGGGCCCGAAGCTCGCGCCGAGCGATCCGGACGTGTCGACGACGAGATCGGTCGCGGTGCTGGAGTAGATGCACACCTCCCCACGCGCGTCGGGCCGGACGAGCACGGCGGCGGCGGTCGTCGTCCCGGCGCGGAAGTTGAGGTTCGATGCCGTCGGCCGTGACCGGTCGCACGGGTACACGGTCACGAAGCCGTCGGCGGCCGGACGGACGGCCGTCACGTTCAGCGTGGGCACGCCACCGGATGGGACCGGGACCCGGAACACCCCACCCGCGGGGAGGAAGATCGGCGCCGCGACCGTCGCGACGCTCGGTCGGTAGAAGGCCGAGATCTCCCCGTCCCACCGATTGTGCGACAGCGCGTAGGCAAGGGTGCGCGGCGGGCGGGCGCCGGCGGCGAAAGGGACCCAGCTGGCGAAGAACGTGTTGCACTCGGCGCACTTGGGGACCGCGGGCACCTGCGCGGTGACGACGAACGGGCCCGTGGGCGATGTCGAGGTCGAGACGAAGACGGTGTCCCCCCACCAGTCCCCCGCCTTGTTGATCGAGACGAACCGGCCACCCGTCCAGAGGAACTGATCGGCGTTGACGTGCCGGCCGGCGGTCGTGATGATCGACGCCGCCCGGGCCGGATCGGGCTGCCACCGCACCCCGTCCCAGTACTGCGGGGTGGCGAGCAGATCCCCGACCGGGACGCGGCCGACCGTGATCCGGGTCGAGCAGTCGAGGTCGTGCGACGGCACACCGAGGAAGTCGTCGTACCCGAACTGCCGGAAGCAGTGGGCATACAGGTAGGTCCAGGCGTGGTCGGAGGTGACCGACCAGCCGTAGAGGTCGGCCGAGGCGTTGGCTGGCGACCCTTCCCACACGACGGCGAACGTCGACGGGTCGACGATCGCGACGTGGGTGGCGACCGGTTCGGTGACGGACAGGTAGGTGGCGCCGCGTTCCACCATCTGAGCGGTGAACACGTGGAGACGTCCGTCGGCGCCGATCTCGGTGCCCAGGGGCCAGAACCACCGCCGGAACGGCTCGGTCGCTCCTGCGAACAGGTACGGCCGAGGCGCGGCCCGGGTCCCGCCGTAGAGGAAGGTGAAGCACGGACCGCTCTGGATGGCCCCGATGTTGTGGACGATGTCGATCCGGCCCGGCCCGGTGCGGATCGCTCCGTCCTGGAACGTCCAGAAGACGCGACCGTCGGGAAGCTCGGTCGCGCGTTGGTAGTCCGCGCCGACGATGCCTGCGGGCTCGGTGTCGAACAGCCGGTTCAGGTCGGCGAGCTGGTCACCGACGCAGACGGTCCCCTGGGACGTCGGGGCTGCGACCGCAGCGTGCGCGGTGGGATGTCCGGCGCCGTCCGCGACCATCGCCGACCCCGCCAGTGTGGCCCCGATCGCCATGAGCACGATCCGACCGCCCATGTGGCCAGGCTAGGCGCCTGACGTGTCACACGGCGTCGTCGACCAACCGCCGAGCAGCACGTTCGATGCCGGTCTCGTCGTAGCCGTGCTCGCGGTAGAGCTCGGCCGGCGGGCCGATGATCGAGAACAGGTCGGGGATGCCCAGCCGTACGACACGACATGGCGCGCCGAGCTCGGCGACGCACTCGGCGACCGCGGAGCCGAGCCCACCAGTGACGAGATGATCCTCCACCGTCACGATCCGACCGGTCTCCTCGGCGGCACCGGCGATGGCGGCGGTGTCGAGCGGCTTGACCGTGTGCATGTCGAGCACGCGGGTGCCGATGCCGTCGGCGGCGAGTCGAGCGGCGGCGGCGAGCGCGTGGCGGAGCATGACACCGGTGCAGACGATGGTCACGTCGTCACCGTCCGCGGCCGTGACCGCCTCGCCGATGCGGACCTGGTGGCCGGCCGGGTAGATGATCGGGTCCTCGCCCCGACCCAGCCGGATGTACACCGGACCGGGCGTGTCATAGGCCTGCTGGACGAACTGGGACAGGTGGATCGGGTCGCTCGGCGCGATCACCGTCATGCCGGGCATCATCCGCATCACGCCGAGATCCTCGAGGCCCGAGTGCGTCGGCCCGGCGGTGCCGCCGCTCAGCCCGCCCATCGTGCCGACGATCTTGACCGGGAGGCTCGGGTAGGCGATGTCGGTGCGGACCTGTTCGTGGGCGCGCATCGACGCGAACGCCGCGAAGGTCGTCGCGAACGGGACCTTCCCGTCGATCGCCAACCCGGCCGACACGCCCATCAGATCCTGCTCGGCGATCCCGACGTTGAAGAAGCGCTCGGGGTGGGCGTCGTGGAACCTCTTCAGCTGGTGCGAGAGCATGAGATCCGCGGTGAGCGCCACGACCTCGGGATGCTGGGCCGCCAGCTCGACGAGCGCCTCCCCGTACACCGCGCGGGCGTTGTGCTTCCCCGCTGACCCGTCGATCGTCACTGCGAGCGTCACGATCCGTCCGCCTCCACGTCGACGGCGCGTCCGTACCGCCGGTCGAGCTCGGCGTAGCACTCCTGCAGCAACGTCTCGTCGATCTGACCGCTGTGCCACTTCGTGGTGTGCTCCATGAACCCGATGCCCTTGCCCTTGACGGTCTGGGCGACGACGACGGTCGGCTGGGCACTGGTGGCAGGCGGAAGTGCGTCGATCGCGTCGACGAGGGCCGCCATGTCGTGACCGTCGACCGTCACGACGTGCCAGCCGAACGCCTCGAACTTGGCGTCGACCGGGTTGACCCGCATAACCTCGTCCTGAGGTCCGTCCATGCACATGTCGTTCTTGTCGACGAAGGCCACGATCGCGCCGAGCCGGAAGTGGGCGGCCGACATCGCCCCCTCCCAGATCGACCCCTCGTTGAGCTCGCCGTCGCCGATCAGCGTGACGACCCGGTTCGTCCGCCCGTCGAGCCGGGCGGCGAGGGCGAGGCCGACGGCGAGCGAGAGGCCGTGACCGAGCGAGCCGGTCGACATCTCGACGCCCGGCAAGTGGTTGCGGCAGGGATGCATCCCGAACCGGCTGCCCAGCTCGCCGTACGTCTCGTAGATCTCCTCGACGTCGAAGAACCCACGGTTGGCCATCGAGATGTAGAGCGCACCGGCGCCGTGCCCCTTGCTCAGGATGAACCGGTCGCGCTCGGGCCACTCCGGCCGCTCCGGGTCGACCCGCATGAGGTACTCGAAGATCGCGGTCATCAGATCGCTCATCGAGAGGTCACCGCCAATGTGGAGGCTGGTGTGGCTCGCCAGGCGGAGGAGACGCTTGCGCATCTCGAGCGCCTTGTCCTCCAGCCGTTCGACGGTTGCGGGGTCGGCCATGCCCCGATGCAAGCACGGCACTGACGTCGCTCGCATGATCGGCGTTCGCTGCCGGCGACCGACGACGGGGGCATCCGTTGCTGGAGGTGGGTACGTTCGGACCATGTTCGACTTCGACGGCCAGATCTTCCACGTCGGGCTCCTCACCCACGACCTCGATGCCGCGATGGCCGAGATCAGCGAGTCACAAGGAGTCACTTGGGCACAGGTGCGCGACTGGCCGATGAAGGTGTGGCTGCCGGGGCGCGGATACGTCGACATGGAGATCAAGCTGACCTTCAGCCGGCAGGGTCCGTGCCGGCTCGAGCTGATCGAGGGGTCCCCTGACACCCCGGTCGACCCGGCCCAGGGCACCGGCTGCCATCACATCGGCTACTTCGTCGAGGACCCGGGCGCCGAGACGGAAAGGCTGCTCGCCCAGGGCGGCGAGCTGGTGATGTCGGCGGCGGCACCGGAGGAGGGCTACGGCCGCTTCACGTACGTCCGGTGGAAGAACGGCATGCTGGTCGAACCGGTCGCGCTGGCGAACAAGGAGCGCTTCGAAGCCTGGTGGGCGGGTGGCGAGCTCGCCCGACCTCCACAAGCCTGACCCGCTCATGTCGCGCTCACCCCGGTTGTCGGTACGGAGCGCGACCACCCCGCTGGTCCGTCGTGACGTCGAGGACGGCGAACCCGCGAACGACACGAGTGGAGTTCCGGAATTCGGCCCTGGTACGGGTGCGCGACCGGTCGCACGATATGGGTGTGGAGATGTGCCGCGTGCTCGCAGTGGGTGTGTTGATGCTCGCGACGGCGTGCTCTGCCGAAGAGGTCTCGCCGTCGGACGCGTCCCCCACCACGACGACCACCACGACGACCACCACGACGACCACCACGACGACCACGACGACATCCACCGCGAGCACGACCGTCGTGCCGTCGACCGCCGCACCCACCACCACCGCACCCACCACCACCTCACCCTCCACCACACCACCGACCACCACACCACCCACCACACCACCCTCCACCACACCACCGACCACGACACCGCCCACCACACCACCGACCACCACACCACCGACCACCACCGCGCCCACCACACCACCGCCCACCACATCACCACCCACCACACCACCCGCCACGACCCCGCCCTCGACCGCACCGTCGATTGCGATCCCTCGCA
>DATHUU010000170.1:0-8536 GCA_035461925.1 Ilumatobacter sp. | reverse complement strand
GTGGAGCGTCGGTGCGCGTGGTCGACGCGCTCGTCCCCGACCACGGCGGTCGGGCCGATCACCTCGACGGCGTCGCCGTCGAGGCGGTCCTGGTCTCCGACCTCGCCGGCCCACTCGTCGGCGATCTGGTCGACGGGGCCGACGTCGTGTTCAACGTCGCCGGTCAGGTGAGCCACACGGCCTCGATGCGCGATCCCCAGCGCGACCTGTACCTCAACGCGACCAACCACGCGACGTTCCTGGACACGGTGCGCCGGGTCGTGCCTGATGCGCGAATCGTGTACACCTCGACCCGACAGGTGTACGGGCGGTCGACCGCCGAAGTGGTGTTCGAGTCACACCCGGCCAACCCGGTCGACGTCAACGGTGTCGCGAAGCTCGCGGGTGAGCAGCTCCACATGGTGTACGCGCACGCCTACGGGTTGGCGTGCACCGCGCTGCGTCTCACCAACGTGTACGGCCCTCGGCAGCGCCTCACCAGCGACGAGCTCGGCTTCCTCCCTGTGTTCCTGCGACGTGCGCTCCAGGGCGAGGAGATCCTCATCTACGGCGACGGCCGCCAGCGGCGCGACTGCCTGCACGTCGACGATGTCATCGCCGCGTTGCTGGCGTCCGTCGACGACAGGGCGGTCGGTCACGTCTTCAACGTCGGCCACCCGAGCACGTACGCGCTGCACGAGATCGCGTCGATGATCGTCGCTGCGGCCGGTTCGACCGGCGGGGTTCGTCTCGTCCCGTGGCCCGACGACCACGCCCGCATCGACATCGGGTCGTTCCACACCGGGAGCGCCCGCATCGCCGAGGTGCTCGGCTGGCGGGCCACCATCGAGCTCGATGCCGGCATCCGGGACACCATCGCCTTCTACCGGGAGCACGCGTGCTACCTGTCGTCGACCTGAGCCGGCGTGGGGCGCGCTACGCGGACGCCTTCGCCGCCGCCGCCCGTCGCATCGCCATCCGTGGGCAGTTCCTGCTCGGCCCCGAGCTCGACGCGCTCGAACGCCAGCTCGCCGACCACGCCGGGGCGCGCTTCGCCGTGGGCGTCGCATCGGGTGCCGCAGCGCTCCAGCTCGCGCTCCAGTCGGCGGGCATCGGCCCGGGAGACGACGTGCTCGTGCCCGGCTTCACCGCCGTCCCGACGGCGTCGGCGGTCATGGCCGCTGGCGCTCGACCGGTCGTGGTGGACGTCGACCCCGACACGGCGTGTGTCACACCGAACGCGATCGCCGACGCACGCACCCCGGCCACGCGAGCGGTGATCGTCGTCCACCTCTACGGCTACCTCGCCGACCTCCCCGCGCGCACCGACGATCTGATCGTGATCGAGGACGCCGCCCAGGCGAGCGGCGCACACCACGGACCGCTCAGGTCGACGGCGTCGGCCTACAGCTTCTACCCGACGAAGAACCTCGGCGGGATCGGTGACGGCGGCGCGGTGCTCACCGACGACGAGACGATCGCGGCGGCCGTGCGTCGACGCCGTGTGCACGGCATGACCGAGCTGTACCGCCACGAGGAGGTGTCGCAGAACTTCCGCATGTCGGAGTTGGAGGCGGCGTGGCTGGGGCTGACGCTCCCAGGGCTCGACGACGACGTCCACGCCCGCCGGCGCATCGCCGCGACGTACCGCGCGGCGGCGCCGCACCTGAGGTGGCAGCGCACCGATCCGTCGCACGGGTACCACCTGTGCGTGTTCCGCAGCCCGGCTCGCGACGACCAGCGTCGTCGACTCGCCGAGGCCGGTATCGCGACGGCGGTCCACTACCCGGCGGCGCTCACCCAGCAGCCCGCATATCGCGAGCTGTTCGGCGGCGCGCACTGCCCCGAGTCGGAAGCGTGGGCACGAGAGTGCGTCAGCGTGCCATGCTTCCCCGAGATGACCGACGACGAGGTCCAGCTCGTCGCGGACGCGCTGGCATCGCTGCCGGCGGGGGAGCCGACATGACGCACGGCCAGATCGATGCGGGCGTCGATGCGGCGCCGTCGGCGCAACGGGTCCGCAGCGTGTCGGTGGTGTTCCCCTGCTACAACGACGCTCGCACGATCGGCGGGCTGATCGACGACGCTCACGGTACCCTCGCCGCGCTCGTCGAGGAGGTCGAGGTCGTCGTCGTCGATGACGGGTCGTCCGACGGCTCCGGGCCGCTGCTCGACCAGCTCGCCGCCGACCGACCCTGGCTGCACGTCATCCACCACGAACGCAACGGAGGGTACGGGAGCGCCCTCATCAGCGGCTTCGGCGCCGCGCGACACGACTGGATCTTCTACACCGACGGCGATGCACAATACGACCCTCGTGAAGTCGCCGGCCTGCTGCCACTCGCCACCGACGAGATCGACATCGTGCAGGGCTACAAGGTCGGGCGCGGCGACTCGTGGTACCGCAAGGTGATCGGTCGCACCTATCACCACGCCGTCCGGGTGCTCTTCCGTCTCCACGTCCGCGACACCGACTGCGACTTCCGGCTGTTTCGGCGCCACCTCTTCAGCGATCGTCCGCTCACGTCGACCAGCGGTGTGATCTGCGTCGAGATGATGTTCCGGTTCGAGCGGGCCGGAGCCCGGTTCGTCGAAGCGCCGGTGCACCACTACTTCCGTCCGCACGGGCGATCGCAGTTCTTCCGGCTCCCGGCGATCTGGCGCAGCGCCAGACAGCTCGTCGCGCTGTGGTGGAAGTTGGTGATCCGTGGCCGTTGACACGGATCCGGACCAAGCTGGGCGGCGGGTCGCGGCGCCTGCGGTCCTGACCGACGTGCTCGACCGCATCGACCGCGACGATGTCGCTCGGGCAGCCATGTGGCTGGTGTGGCCGTTCGGGATCGCGGTGTTGTTCTGGGTCGGGCGCGACCAGTGGTTCGTCCGCGACGACTGGGCGTTCCTGTTCTCACGCCGTCGTTTCCGCGAGGTGGGCGGCCTCGACACGATGCTCCTCCAACCGCAGGACGGGCACTGGATGACCTGGCCGATCCTGACGTTCCACGCCATCCGCGCGGTCTTCGGCATCGGCTCCTACCTGCCGTACCTGATCGTGCTGTGGCTCACCCACCTCAGCATCGTGCTGCTCGCGCGGGAATGGATGCGTCGGCTCCGCGTGTCCGCGTGGACCACGACGCTGATGACCGCGGTGCTGTTCGTGTTCGGGGCCGGCTGGGAGAACCTCCTCTTCGCCGTCCAGATCGTCTACAACTTCTCGCTCCTCGCGTTCCTCGCTCACACGCTGCTGGTCGATCACGACGGTCCGGTCGATCGCCGCGACTGGGCGGGAGCCGGCATCTCGTTGATCGGGGTGTCGTCGTCGGGGTTCGGCCCGTTCTTCGGGTTCGGTGTCGGTCTCCTGCTGGCGCTCCGTCGGCGCTGGACCGCCGCCGCGATCGCCGTCGTCCCACAGGCGCTGGCGTGGTCGTGGTGGTGGCTCACGTGGGGCGCTGATCCCGCCGGCGAGCCAGGCAACGCCGGCGTGCGCTTCGTCGTCTCGTTCGTGCAGTTCGGGGTGTGGTCGACGTTCGGGAGCCTCGTGGGCACCGGCCTGCTCGCCTGGTCGGCGTTCCTGCTCTGCGTCGCGATGATCGTGTGGCCCGCCACGGACGCCGCCCGTCGTGCCCCCATGATCGCCTTCCTCGCGACGGCACTCGTGATGTTCGCCGGGATCGGCCTGCGTCGCGAGGTGTTCGGGAGCACCGCTGCCGGGTGGCCCCGCTATCAGTACATGGCGGCGATGATCGTCGCGCCGGTCCTGGCGGTCGGGCTCGACCAGGCGCGGCGCTTCGCGTCGTGGGCGAGGTGGATCCCGCGGGTCCTCCTCGTGATCGCCGTGGCGCGCAACACGGGCTGGATGGTGGACGGCGGCAACTACTGGTCGGAGCTGGCCGAGGGCGACCGGCGGGTCTTCTCGCTGGTGGCCGGTTCGGACGCTCGCTCCACGGTGCCACCCGATGGCTACATGAGCGACGTCAGCCCCGACGTGCAGATCCGGAACCTGCCCGAGCTCGTCGACGCCGATGCGATCACCCCGATCGACCCGGCGAGCCCCGACGATCAGGCGGCGCTCGACCGCGCGATCCAGCGGGCGCGCGAGACCGGATTGCTGCCGTCACCCTGACGCCGTGACGCCGCGATCAGGCTGATCTCGCCCGGAGCGCCTCGATCGCGAGGCGGGGGCTGCTCAGGATCGGTACCAGAGCGTCGAGGCGTGCGACGGCGGGCGCCATCGAGGCCTGGGCGAGGACGACGACGTCGACGGAGGACCCGATCGACACGAGTCGATCAGCGATCGCATCGAGGTAGCCCTCGACATCGCCGGAGGCGAAGCGCTCCCAGGCACCGTCGACGACGTGGACCTCGACATCGAGATCGGCGCCGGTGGCGAGCATCACCTCGTCGAACAGGTCACGGGTCGGGGCGATCGTGCTCTCGAGGGCCGCGACGACGGCGACACGCCCAGGACCGACACCCGCCAGCTCGACCGCCCGCTCGACCATCGGCCGGTCGACGCGCAGCACGTCGGCGCCGGCAGCGCGGCCGACGTGCTCGGCGACGCCACCGAGCGTGGAGCACGTGCACACGACGACGTCGGCCTCGACGAGCTCGGCCAGCCGATCGGCCACGGCCCCGATCACCCGGATGTCGCGCACGCCGCGACGACGGGCCTGGTCGAGGACGATCTCGTCGACCACTTCGATCACCCGTGCGTTCGGGAGCAGCTCCGCGACCAGGGCCCGGAACGTCGCCGAGTGCACCGGCGAGGTGTGGAGGAACCCGATCGTCGTCACCCTCCCAGTGTGGTCCGTTCGACGGCGGGATCGTCCGGGTTGCGTTCTCATTATTAGCGATATATCTTTATTGTGTCGATACACCTGCGTGAGCACAGAGCTCACACGACATGAAGGAACACCAGATGCGGCACACACCACACGAATTCGACCATCAGGACCAGGACCACGATCCAGGACGCGGCCGTGGCCGCCGACGCGGGCCCCACGGCCACGGCCGCCAGCGCGCTCGCCGTGGCGCCGTCGGAGCGGCGATCCTCGCCCTCCTCGACGAACGGCCGATGCACGGCTACGAACTGATCGCGGCGCTGGAGGAGCGCAGCGGAGGCCGCTGGAAGCCCAGCCCCGGCTCGATCTACCCTGCACTGCAACGCTTGGAGGACCGGGGTCTCGTCGCCGCTGCCGAAGACGACGACCAGCGCCGCTTCGAACTGACCGACGACGGTCGCGAGCGCCTCGCCGAGCACCGCCAGGCGGGCAACGGCGAGCCGTGGAACGAGCACGGACTCGGAGCCCACGGGGAGCTCCGCCGGGCGATGTCGGAACTGACCGGGCCTGCCCGTCAGATCGGCCGCTTCGGCACCCCGGAACAGGTGGCGGCCGCGGTCGCCGCGGTCAAGGCGACTACCGCCACCCTCTACCGCATCCTCGCCGACGGCGCCACCGAGCCAGCCCCCGAACCCGAGGACGGATGACCGATCCGTTCGGGAGCGGTCAGGCCGCTCCCGAACGGTTCAGGAAGTCGATCGAGCGTGCGACGTTGGCGGCGACGAAGCGCTCGAGCTTGGGCGCGGCCATGAAGCGGGCGGTGGCGTCGAGGGGGACGGTCGATCCGAGGCGCACCGCCTCCTCGGTCGCGGCAACGCTCATCTTCACGGCATGGGCGTGCACGATGAACGCCGTGGTCCCGTCGAGCAGCGCCTCGTGTTGCACCAGTCGCCCGTACTCGGCCAGGTCGGTCGAGCGGGGCTCGATCGCGGCCCGTTCACCGACCTTCGTGTGCCATTCGTGGCGTCCGGTCCAGTTGGCGAGGAACACCGTCCAGAGCACGAGGCGTACGAGATCGATGTCGACGCCCGTGTCAGCGGCCCGGTGGGCCACGTGCCAGCGTGCTGCGTTCGCGTAGGTGAGACCGTGCGTGATGTCGAGCCAGCCGAAGTCGTCGTGGAAGTCGCGCTCGCCGTCGGTGTCGTACCGGAGCATTCGCTCGCCGACGGCGAGCGACACCACGTCGAGCACGGCCTCGAGGGAGGCGCCGTCCGCGAGCGCCGCTCCGGCGGCCAGCGCCGCCTCGGTTCGGTCGGGCCCGAGCAACGCGGCGAGCAGCCGGCCGTCGTCGACCCAGGTCGGGTCGGGCTCCGCCGCCGCCACCGCGAGCGTCGGAAGGTCGAGTCGCGCGAGCCCGCGATGGAACAACGTCGCGTACGGCAGCGTGTCCTCGCGTGTGCCGTACACGATCGTCGGCACGAGGTACGGCAACACGGTGTCGGCGCGGTCCCAGCCGATCCGGTCGAGGAGCTGGAACGCCTTCTGCGCGTAGATGGCCCCGTGCCCGTAGGAGAGGAGATGGTCGCTGACGACGTCGGTGAACCAGGGCCGCAGGGTGGCTGCGTCGGCACCGTCGTGGATCGCGCCGCGCACGAGGGCCTGGGCGTCCTCGAGTCGCTCCGACTCGACCGCCGAGCGGAACGCCCACCGCGGATCGTGCGGCATGACGTCGAGCGGATCGGGCACCGGCTGGACGGGGCGTCCCCGCTCGGATTCGGCGACACCGGCGATCGCCTGCACGATCGGGAGGGCGCGATCGTCGTCGGCGTACCGGTCGACCATCGACAGGCAGTCGGTGAGGGAGGCGATCGAGTGACCCCAGCCGAACTCGGCCCGTGGCGCGCCGTAGGCGACCGCCTCCCAGATCAGCTCTCCCGGGTTGGCGTCGGCCCGGAGCAACCGGACGATGTCGCGCGACACCTGCCCGACGTAGTTCCGCTCGATGCCGTTCCGGAGGCTCGCCAGCAGCTTCGGTCGCTGCTCGGCCGGGTCCGGGTCGACGAAGGTGACCATGAGGGTGCCGTCGTCGGTGACGTGCACCGGGTGGCTGCGCACGTCCTCCTCCCCGAGCACGCACGCGCCGTCGCTCACCCGGAACTTCCAGTTGTGCCAGGCGCAGGTGACGAGGTCGCCATCGAGCACACCGGTGCTCAGCCCGTAGCCCTCGTGCGGGCACGCCTGGTCGAGCGCGAAGACACCCTCACTGGTGCGCACGAGGCACAGGCGGTGCCCGTCGACCTTCACCATCTTCATCGCCGCGACGGCGAGATCGTCGAGATGTCCGACGACGTGCCCGACGAAGGTACCGGTCGCCGGAACAGTGCGGGTCGCGTCCGAGTTCGTGATCGTCATGTCGAAGCACGGTAGAACTTCAACCATGGTTGAAGTCAAGGGTTCGTCCAGGACGGGACCGAAGACGTTCACGATCGGGGAGATCGCCGAGCGGACCGGGGTGGCGACGTCGGCGCTGCGGTTCTACGAGGAACACGGTCTGATCCGGTCCGAGCGCAACCGGGCCGGTCACCGCCGCTACCACGCCGACGTCATGCGCCGCGTCAGCTTCATCCGCACCGCGCAGCGGGTCGGGTTGTCGCTCGCCGACATCCAGGACGCGTTGGCGTCGCTCCCCGACCGGCGCACACCGACCGCGAAGGATTGGGATCGGCTCGCGACGTCATGGCGGCCGCGGCTCGACGAGCAGATCGCGCTGCTCACCCGCCTGCGCGACCAGCTCGACGAGTGCATCGGTTGCGGGTGTCTCTCGCTCTCGTCCTGCGGGCTGTGGAACCCGGACGACGTCGCCGCCGGCCGCGGGGCCGGGCCGCGGTACCTCTTGGGTGACGAACGACCGGTTCGGCCCTGAAGGCCGACCTGCCGCATGGAAGCGCTGCAGCACGGCGGAACCGTCCGCTGCCGGTGAGATCAGCACCGCGTTGCACGACGCGCCGACGCTGATCACCACCCCATCGGGGGGAAGCTCGTGATCCGGCCAATCGGCGTCGGGGTCCGGATCGATCACGACGATGACCCTGCCGCGTCGCGGTCGTGTCCCGAGCGCGGCGACGCGGTCCGTCACGACGATCCGGTGCCGACGGGCACCCTGGTGGATGATCGACCGGACGAGACCCTCGGCTGACGGACCGGTCACGAGGAGCCGCCGGACGGTTCGCAGGTCGACCGAGAACGGCGACATCTCGCGAACCCGCTGGTCCGCGGCCAACTCGGTGAACGATGCTTCCCTGACATCGCCGATCGCGTGAGCGACGGCAGCGCGGCGCCCGACTCCGAGCACGACCGCGCCGGTGTCCACACTTGGGTGGATGGGTTCGTCGGCTGACGACACCACCGCGATGCGGGTCGAACCGGCCTCGATCACCGAGCCGACCCGGAACGTCGCGCGCCGATCGATCGGGTCGCCGTCGACACGGACGGCGATGCGGCCGGCGAGCTGGATGACCTCGCAGCCTCGCGAGCGGATCAGCAGATGATGCGCTTCCAAGAACGGGTCCTCGATCCGTCCCGGCACAGACGCCCGGCCGAGCACGATCGAGTCGCTGGCGACCGGAACGGTCCGGCCGGCATCGGGGCCGGCGTCGATCCGGAGCGCGATCGCCGGGGGCCGGTCGTCGCGGTGGTCGTGGTGGTGGTCGTGGTGGTGGTCGTGGTGGTGGTCGTGGTGGTGGTCGTGGTGGTGGTCGTGGTGGTGGTCGTGGTGGTGC
>DATHUU010000169.1:0-6757 GCA_035461925.1 Ilumatobacter sp. | reverse complement strand
CCCAACGTCGACAACCTGGTCACGAAGCGGGCGCGGGTGGAGACGTAGGGCCAAATGGAGTGGATCGACGGCAACAGCGGCTCGAAGCTGACGATGAAGTACCCGTCGGTCTACCTGGTCGGCGAAGGCGCCACCGGTGAGGTGCTCTCGGTCGCGTACGCGGGCGAGGGGCAGCACCAGGACGCCGGCGCCAAGATGGTGCACGCCGCTCCGAACACGTCGTCGAAGATCGTCTCGAAGTCGATCAGCAAGGACGGTGGCATCACCACGTACCGCGGTCTCGTCCGGGTGGACGAGGGCGCGCACGGCTGCAAGAGCCACGTGCAGTGCGACGCGCTGCTGCTCGACGACCGGGCGGTCTCCAAGACGTACCCGTACATGGAGGTCGGCGAGCGGGACGCCCAGATCGGCCACGAGGCCACGGTGTCGAAGATCGCCGACGAGCAGATCTTCTACCTGCAGAGCCGGGGCCTCTCGGAGGAGCAGGCGATGTCGATGGTGGTCAACGGCTTCATCGAGCCGATCACCCGCACCCTCCCGATGGAGTACGCGGTCGAGTGGAGCCGTCTGATCGAGCTCCAGATGGAAGGCTCCGTCGGCTGACCGGCCGACCGGCTTCAACACTCGATGACGCTCACCGGGACGTGCGCAGCTCCGCCACCTCGTGGGCGGAAGGTGACCGCGAGCCCGCCGCGTGCGGTCTCCTTGTACTTGTCGAGCATGTCGCGCCCGGTCTGGCGCAACGTCTCGATCGCCTGATCGAGCGAGACGAGGTGGGTTCCGTCGCCGTGCATCGCCAGGCGGTTCGCGTTGATCGCCTTGGTCGCCGCCATCGCGTTCCGCTCGATGCATGGCACCTGGACCAGCCCACCGATCGGATCGCAGGTCAGCCCGAGGTTGTGCTCCAGACCGATCTCTGCCGCGTTCTCGACCTGACCGGGTGAGCCACCCATCACCTGGGTGAGCCCGGCGGCCGCCATCGCACACGCCGACCCCACCTCGCCCTGGCACCCGACCTCTGCGCCCGAGATCGACGCGTTCATCTTGAACAGCGCGCCGATCGCGCCGGCAGCGAGGAGGAAGTCGACGACCCCGTCCTCGTCCGCTCCCGGCACGAAGTGCCAGTAGTACAGGAGCACCGCGGGAACGATGCCCGCCGCCCCGTTCGTCGGCGCGGTGACCACCCGGCCGCCCGCCGCATTCTCCTCGTTGACCGCGAGCGCCCAGAGGTTGACCCAGTCGAGAGCCGTGAGCGGGTCGGGACTCCCGACCCGCGCCGTGACCGATCGGCGCATGGCCGCCGCGCGACGCTGCACACCGAGACCGCCCGGCAGGACGCCGTCGGTCGCGCACCCCCGGTCGACGCACTGGCGCATCGTCCGCCAGATCTCGACGAGCGTCGCCCGCACGTCGACGTCCGGGCGACGGGCCGCTTCGTTCGCGTACGACAGCTGCGCGATCGACAGCCCGTGGGTCCGACACCGGGCAACGAGCTCATCGGCAGTGCGGAACGGGTGGGGCACGGGGAGATCCCCATCCACGGCGATCGGCGCGTCGAGCTCGGCCGCCGTCGCCACGAACCCGCCGCCCACGGAAAAGTACTCGGCGACGACGTCGGGGCTCCCGGCCGCGGTGAACCTCATGCCGTTGGGGTGTCCCGGCAGGAGCTGGTCCGGCGCGAGGACGACGTCGCGATCGACCGAGAACGGGATGTCGATGACGCCCGCGAGCCGGAGTCGACCGGTGGTGGCGACCTCGTGCATCGTGGCGTCGATCTCGTCCGGATCGACTCGCTCCGGCTCGGCGCCGCCGAGGCCGAGCACGATCGCCGGCACCGTGCCGTGGCCGACCCCGGTGGCTCCCAGGGAACCGAACAGCTCGACCCGCACGCCGGTCGGCTGTGACCCGCCGGCGACGAGACCGTCGGCGAACCGCCGAGCCGCGCGCATCGGCCCGACCGTGTGCGAGCTCGACGGACCGATCCCGATCCGGAACAGGTCGAGCACTCCCACGACACTCATCGCCGCCATCCTGCCAGACGTGCGGTGCAGCCGTGTCGGCCGACGGCGCGGGGAGCGGGTCGCTCGGTATCCTCCGGCTCATGCCGATGCGGACGGAGTGCAAGAACTTCGAGAGCCGCACCTATCCCAACGGCGACACCGTCCGGAAGTGCAACCTCGACCTCGCGCCCGACGCGCCGTGGCGCTGCCCGGAGAACTGCCCGAAGTACGAGCGGCGGCTCGCCGACGTCGCCTGGACCCACGGCTCGCTCGTGGTGCCGCCGACCCCGCCGGAGCCGGCGAGCGTCGCCGACGGCACGGCCGCCGCGCTGCTCGACGAGGCGGAGGACATCCTCAACTCCGTCGGTGACCGCATCAAGGCCGAAGTCGAGGCGGAGCGCCGTGCCGCACAGCGGCCGCGGGGTCTCAAGCGCCTGTTCCGGCGCAAGCGCGGCTGATCGGGCGGAGTTCGCAGCACCGTCGGGATTTCCACTGTCCCGGTAGTAGAATTCCCCACCGATGCCCGTGATCGACCTGACCCACCTCGACGACGTCGTGCTCCCGACGACCGACGCCGAGATCTGGCGGTACAGCCGGATCGGCGAGCTCGACCTGACGGCGTACACGCCCACGGACCACGAGATCGACCTCGTCGACGCTGACGGCCTGGTCGTGCGGAGCGACACCGTCGAGCTGTTCGACGAGACCCCCGACGTGTTCGCCGGGCTGAACCGCTCCGCGGGGCGCACGGTGCACCTCGTGGTCCCCGCCGGACGGGTCGTGGCCGAGCCCGTCGTCGTCACCCACTCGATCCCCGGCGGCGGTGCGCTCACCACGCCACGGCTCGTGATCGAGGCCGGACCCGACAGCGCGATCACCGTCATCGAACGGTTCGTCTCCGCGTCCGACGGTCCCGCGCTCACGCTGCCCGTCCTGCAGCTGCGTGCCGGAGCCGCAGCGAGGGTCCGCTACCTCGCCGTCAACGATCTGAACCCGACCGCCTGGTCGATCGGCCACCAGCAGTCGGAGAGCGACCGGGATTCCACGGTGCTCCTGTCGACGGTGGCGCTCGGCGGTGATTACGCCCGGGTCCGCACCGAGGCCCGCTCGATCGGGAAGGGCGCGTCGACCCGCCAGGTGGCGCTCTACTTCGCGGATGGCGAGCAGATGCACGACTTCCGCGTCATCCAGGACCACGTCGCCCCGCACACCACGAGCGACCTGCTCTTCAAGGGCGCGGTGCAGGACCGCTCGGCGAGCGTCTACACGGGGCTCATCTCGATCGGTGAGGAAGCCCGCGGCACCGTCGCCTACCAGACCAACCGCACGCTCACGCTCAGTGACGGCGCGTGGGCCGAGAGCGTCCCCAACCTCGACATCCGGACCAACGACGTGAAGTGCTCCCACGCGTCGACCGTCGGGCCGATCGACGAGGACCAGCGCTTCTACCTCGAGAGCCGAGGGGTCCGCCCGGAGGTCGCCGAACGCCTCGTGGTGCTCGGGTTCTTCGACGAGGTGCTCGCGCAGCTCCCCTCGAAGGAGATCGCCGACGATCTCCGCGCCCGGGTCGCCGCCAAGTTGAAGATCGGAGACGACACGTGAGCACCGCAACGGTGACCCTGTTCCCGCTCGAGGAGCTACCGGCCGGCACCGCCCGCAAGGTCGACGTGGGTGGTGTCGCCGTCGCGGTCGTCCGCATCGACGACGACGTGTACGCGATCGGCGACGTGTGCAGCCACGGCAACTACTCGCTCGCCGGCGGGGAGGTCTGGTGCGAGGAGCGCGAGCTCGAGTGCCCGAAGCACGGCAGCACGTTCAGCCTGATCACCGGCGTGCCGTCGACCTTGCCGGCCACCCAGCCGGTCCCGGTGTTCGATGCCTCGGTCGTCGACGGTCAGGTGATCGTGACCGTGACGCTCGGCGCCGCCGACGAGGGAGGAGACGCAACATGAGCACGCTCGAGATCCGAGGCTTGACCACATCGGTCGCCGGCAAGCAGATCCTCAACGGCGTCGACCTCACCGTCCGGTCGGGCGAGGTCCACGCGGTGATGGGCCCCAACGGTGCGGGCAAGAGCACGTTGTCGGCGGCGATCATGGGCAAGCCGGGCTACGAGGTGGTCGCCGGATCGGTGCTCCTGGACGGTGACGACGTGCTCGCGATGCCCGCATGGCGACGCGCCGCTGCCGGGCTGCACCTCGTGATGCAGTACCCGACCGAGGTCCCCGGTGTCACGCTCGATGCCGTCCTCTCCGAGGCGCTCCAGACGCAGGGACGCTCGATCGACGATCTCACCGCCGTGCTGCGTGCCGAGGCCGCGCGCATCAACTTCGAGGAGCGCTTCCTCGACCGCCCGCTGAACGTCGACCTGTCGGGCGGTGAGAAGAAGCGCAACGAAACCCTCCAGCTCGCGGTGCTGCGGCCGAAGTTCGCGATCCTCGACGAGCTCGACTCGGGCCTCGACATCGATGCCCTCCGCGACTGCTCACGACGCGTCGAGGACCTCTCCAACGACGCCGAGCACCCGCTCGGCGTGATCGCGATCACCCACTACACCCGGCTGCTCGAGGTGTTGCGTCCCGACCACGTGCACATCCTCGTGAAAGGCCGCATCGTGGCGTCCGGTGGTCCCGAGCTCGCCGACGTCCTCGAGCGGGACGGTTACGCGGCGTTCGTGCCGGCAGAGGAGCTCGTCGAGGTCGCACCCGAGCGGCCGCGTGACCGGCCGGGCACCCTCGACGACCTGTTCGCGCTCTGACGTCACATTTCGGGCTGCGCCTGCCGAGCTCGCCGTCTCCGCTTCGCTTCGACGCTCGCCCCACCCGAGTGGTTGGACGTGGTCGCCGACTCGGGAACCGCTCGTTGCCCGTGTCACCATCTCGGCATGGCCGATGTGATCGACGAGCTCGAGTCGTGGTTGGACCAGAACTGGGACCCGGACCTGACGGTCGCCGACTGGTGGGAACGGCTCGGTCTCGCCGGCTGGGCCGCACCGTCGCTCCCGGAGCACGCCTACGGCCGGGGGTTGTCGCGGACCGACGCCGTTCGGGTCGCCGAGACGATCGGTGAGCACGGTGCGCTCGCCGCACCCGGTGGCCTGGGCCTCCTCCTGGCCGCACCGACCATCGCCACGCACGGCACCCAGGAGCAGATCGACCGCTACGTCCGCGACATCGTCACCGGCCAGAAGGCGTGGTGCCAGCTGTTCAGCGAGCCGGTCGCCGGCAGCGACCTCGCCGGGCTCCAGACGCGGGCGGTGCAGGACGGTGAGGAGTGGATCGTCAACGGTCAGAAGGTCTGGACGTCCGGGGGCCACTACGCCGACTTCGGCATGCTGATCGCCCGCACCAACCACGACGCTCCCAAGCACCAGGGGATCAGCTACTTCGCGATCGACATGCACCAGCCGGGCATCGACATCCGCCCGCTCCGGGAGATGACGGGCCGCGCGCTGTTCAACGAGGTCTTCATGACCGACGCCCGCGTCGCCGACGAGGCGCTCATCGGTGATCGGAACAACGGGTGGGCGGTCGCCAACACGACCCTGGCGTTCGAGCGGGCCGGGTTGGGGTCCGGTGGCGGTCACGCCGCGGCGAGCGCCGCGCTCCCCGGCACGGTGGCGGGGCACCTCGTCCAACGGGTCGGCGACTTCGTGGGCAACCGCCGCTCGGCGGCCGGTGGGGCCCAATTCCGGGGCGCCGGTCGTCTGTTGATCGAGCTCGCACGGCAGACCGGCGCGATCGACGACCCGACGATCCGCCAGGACCTGATGCGACTCCACACGATCGGGGAGATCGGCCGCATGAACACCCTCCGCCTCAGGGCCGAGAAGGCGCGCGGCGGGGACATCCCCGGGTTCGGCAACATCGGCAAGCTCGCGATGAGTGACACGATGCGGCTCCAGCGTGACCTCGGCATGCGCATCCTCGGGGCGGCCGGCACGCTGCACGCCTACGACTCGGACGAGCGGGCCAAGCTCGACGCGGCGATCGGCCGGCCGGTGAACGCCTTCGTCACCGAGATGGCACTGTTCGCGCAGGCGCCGCCGATCTACGGCGGCACCGACCAGGTCCAGCGCAACATCATCGGCGAGCGGGTCCTGGGTCTGCCCAAGGAGCCCGGCTTCGACCGCACCACCCCCTTCAGCGCCCTCCCCAAGAACGCCTGAATTTCAGTTCGTGCCACGCACGAACTGAAATGTCACACCCCGGCGCGCACCATGGGCACCCATGGGCCGTCCTCGCCGCACCGACAGCACGGGTTACCACCACGTCGTGAACCGCGGCGTCGCTCGCCAACCCATCTTCCACGACGTCCGGGACCGCGTGGAGTTCCTCCGTCTCCTGGGCGTCGTCCACGAACGCTTCGGCGTCAACACCCACGCGTTCGCCCTGATGACGAATCATTACCACCTGGTGCTCGAGTGTCCGAGAGGAGGCCTGACCGACGCGATGCACGTGCTCGGCTCGGTGTTCGTCCGCCACGTCAACGAACGAGCTGGGCGAGACGGACCACTCTTCAAGGACCGGTACTACGCCAAGCGGGTGGAGACCGACGACTACCTCCTCCGACTCGTCGACTACGTCCACCGCAATCCGTTGGCGATGGTGCACGAGGATCAGCTCCTCGACTATCGATGGTCGAGCCTGCGGGTCTACTCCGGTGATCGCCGTCGTCCGGAGTGGCTTCGCACCGACCTGGTGTCGGGCCTGATCGGCGGTGGCGACGCGGTCGTCGAGCTGGCTACCGGCCGGCGG
>DATHUU010000168.1:0-8824 GCA_035461925.1 Ilumatobacter sp. | reverse complement strand
ACTTCTGGGATGCGGCGCTCGAGCTCGATCCGGCTGCGCCGGACGAGGCGCGCACGATGCGATTCGGCCGGCCGGGCGAGATCGCCGCGCTGTGGGAGGCCGCCGGGCTGGTCGACGTCGAGGAGTCGACGTTGGCGGTCGCGTCGAGCTACTCCGGCTTCGACGAGCTGTGGGACGGGTTCCTGGCCGGCGTCGGGCCGGCGGGCGCCTACTGCGTGTCCCTCGGCGACGCGGACCGGCTCCGCCTCCGCTCCACGCTCGAACGCCGCGTCGGGTCACCGACCGGTCCGTTCGAGCTGGGAGCGGTCGCCCGCGCCGCGGTCGGTCGCGTCCCGGCGTAGCACTGCTCACTCGGTGGCGATGGCGTCGAGCACGTCGAGCTTGCTGGCACGGCGCGCCGGGCGCCATGCCGCGAGCACACCGGCCAGCACGGCCACGACCATCACGACGGCGATCGTCGGGTACGACGGGGCGAACTGGGCGAAGCCCTCGGTCGTCGCGATCGCCCGGACGAGACCCCAGCAGAGGAAGGTCCCGAGGGCGAGGCCACCCACCGTGCCGAACAGCGAGATGATCACGCTCTCCCAGCGCACCGTGGAGCGCAGCGCCCGTCGGGTCTGCCCGACCGCCCGGAGCAGACCGAGCTCCCGGGTTCGCTCGTGGAGGCTGAGCGAGAGCGCGTTGGCGATGCCGATCAGCGCGATGATCACGGCGAGGGCGAGCAGGCCGTACACGAGGCCGAGGGCCGCATCGAGCTCCGAGGCCATCGCGTCGAGGTACTCGGCGCTCGTCTCGAGCAGCGGATCACCGGCCGGCACGGTCACGGCCGCGACCGCGGCCCGCCCGTCCTCGAGTGCCACGCCGTCGGCCAGGTCGATCAGCACGAGGAAGTCGCTGGCGACGGCGTGGTGGGGTTCGAGCACGGTGACATCGACGAGGTGGTCGCCCATCAGGTCGTTCTCGGTGTAGATGGCGGCGATGGTCAATGCACCTGGCTCACCGTCCGCGAACCGGAGGTCGATCGCGTCGCCGAGCTCGTAGCCCCCGACCTCGGCCCACTCGGCGCTGACCGCGATCTCGTCGGCGCCCAGACGGTTCACGTCACCGGTCACCTCGCCGAGCTCGATGATGTCGGCCATCGCCGCCACGTCGCTGGCCACCAGCCAGACCTCCTCGTCGCCGATCGTGACCGGGGCGTCGCGCAGCCGTGCGGCCCGGGCGACCTCGGGGAGGTCGGCGATCCGATCGGCGAGCTCGGGCTCGAGGCCGGCGCCGGAGAATCCGTCGGGACGAACGACGAGATCGCCCCCGAACGAGCGATCGAGCAGATCGGTCATCGAGTACTTGATCGACGACGCCACGTTGGCGAACAGGGCGACCACGGCGACGCCGATCATCAACGCCGCCGCGGTTCCGGACGTGCGCTTGGGGTTGCGCATGGCGTTGCGGCGGGCGAGCTTGCCGTTCGTCCCGCGCAGCGCGGCGATCGGAGCCCCGATCAGCCCGGCCGCGACCCGGGCGGCGACGGGTCCGAGCAGCACGACGCCGACGAAGGACGCCAAGGCTCCGAGTCCGGCAACCATCATCGGCTCGCCCGTGTCCGGACCGCCGACGAGCGCGACGACACCACCGCCGGTGAGGACCAGGCCGGTCGCAGCTCGCCACACCGACGCGCCCGAGTGGTCGATCGCGACGTCGCGGAGGGCGGCGAGTGGAGCGACCCGCGAAGCCCGCCAGGCCGGGAGGGTCGCTGCCAGCAGCGTGACCCCGATCCCGGTCACGATGACCGCGACGGCGACGTCGACCCCGGGCGTCATGCCGGCGGCCGGCACACCTGCGCCCGACGCGGTCATGAGCGCGTTCAAGGCGTGCGCGAGCCCGATCCCGCCGGCGAGCCCGACGGCGGAGGCGATCGCGCCGATCAGCAGCGCCTCGCCAGCGACGGTCGCCAGGATCTGACGCGTGGATGCGCCGAGCGCTCGGAGGAGCGCTGCCTCCCTGGTCCGTTGCGCGACCAGGATCGAGAACGTGTTGCTGATGCTGAAGCACGCGACCAGCAGCGCGATCAGCGCGAACACCATCAGGAAGACCTTGAAGAACCCGAGGAAGTCCGACTCGATCTCGTCCATGGCCTCGTCGGTGAGCTCGGCGCCCGTGTAGGCCACGGTGCCGTCGGGGACGAACGGCTCGATCTCTTCTCGGAGCTGATCGGGTGAGACGCCGGGTCGGGCCTGGAGATCGACCGCGCTGAGCACGTCGGAGCCGCCGAGCAGCAGCTGTTGCGCGGTCGAGGTCTCGAAGAAGGCGAACGTCACACCGCCGAGTGAGCTGCCGCTCTCGAGCTCGGCGACACCCACCACGGTGACCTCGATCGGCTGCGGGACGCGCACGGTGGTGACGTCACCGACGCGGAGACCGCCGTCCTCGGCCGCCCCGGAGTCGATCGCGACCTCGCCCGGACCGGTCGGCGCCCGGCCGTCGACGATCACGTAGGGGTTACGGGGCGAGTCGGGCCAGTTCTGCCCGATCGTGGGCGGACCGTTCCCGCCGATCCCGTCGCCGTCGGCACCGACGATCTGGGCGGTGCCCTCGACCACGGGGAGCGCACGAGCGACGTCCGGATGAGCATCGAGCGCCTCGAGCAGGCGCGCCGGGATCGGAACCGTCTCGACGCTTTCACTGGAGATCTCGTAGACGCTCCTCACCTGCACGTCCGTTCCGGCGTACCCCTCGACGAACAGCGCCTCGATCCCGCGGGTCATCGCGCCACCGAGGATCATCGTCGCGGTGAGGAAGGCCACGCCGATGACCACCGCGATCCCGGCGCCGACGGCCCGCCGCTTGCGGGCCCAGAGCTGCTTCAGTGTGAGGGCGATCACGACGCCGCCCCGAAGCGCTTCATCCGGTCGAGCACGGCGGACCCGGTCGGTTGCTCCATCGAGTCGACGACGCGGCCGTCGGCGAGGAACACGACGGTGTCGACGAACGCGGCCGCGTTGGGATCATGGGTGACCATGACGATCGTCTGCCCGAACTCGCGTACGGCTCGACGCAGGAACTCGAGGATCTCGGTCCCGCTGTGGCTGTCGAGGTTGCCGGTCGGTTCGTCGGCGAAGATCACCTGCGGTCGGGTGGCGAGTGCTCTCGCGATCGCGACGCGCTGCTGTTGACCACCCGACAGCTCGCTCGGTCGGTGGCGCAGGCGGTCGCCCAGGCCGACGGTGGCGATCACGCTGTCGACCCATGACGCGTCGGGCTTGCGTCCGGCGAGCGTCATCGGCAGGACGATGTTCTCCCGGGCGGTCAGCGTCGGGACCAGGTTGAACGACTGGAACACGAAGCCGACCTGCTCGCGGCGGAGCCGCGTCAGGCGGCGGTCGTCCAGCGCGCCGAGCTCGACCTCGCCCAGGAACACCTGACCGCTGGTGAGCGTGTCGAGTCCGGCGAGGCAGTGCATCAGCGTCGACTTGCCCGAGCCTGACGGTCCCATCACCGCGGTGAAGCGACCGGCGGGGATGTGCATCGTCACGTCGTCGAGCGCCGTCACGGCCGTGGCGCCCTTGCCGTACCGTTTGGTGCCGGCGATCACGCTCGCAGCGGTGCTACCGGTGGCCGGGACGACGTTCGGTGAGGCGAGGGTCGGTGGGGGGAGTGTCGCGCCGTCAGCGGCCGGCGATGTCGTTGCACGCATGGGTTCGACGGTACGGACACCGCCGTTCGCGGTCGAACCGGTCTCCCGGCGTCGTGATGGTGGGGTTAGCCCGACCGTTCGAGGACCTGGGCGCAGCTCACGGATCGGCGAGCTCCACGATGGCGACCGCGTCGGGCGGCACGGTGACGCTCCCGAGCTCCACCCGCACCGCGTCGTGCGATCCGGCCAACACGACCGGGAGCCTCCCGCCGGCGGCCATCGGGAACTCGTGCTCGTGCTCACCGAGGTTGACGAGCACCTGCACCGAGCCCTGGATCGCCGACGTGCCGCGGGAGACGGCCAGCCACCGTCGCTCCTCGTCGAACACCACGTCGACCCGGCCGAGGCGGGGGTCGGCGAGCTCGGGATGCTCTCGGCGGAGGGTGATCAGCCGTCGGTACCAGTCGAGCAGGCCGAGGTGTGGCTCCCGGTCGCGCTCCGACCAGTCGAGCCGCGAACGATCGAACGTGGCCGCGTCCTGCGGGTCGGGAACGTCGTCCGCGCTCCAGCCGAAGTGGCTGAACTCGCTGCGGCGTCCCTCGCTCACCGCGCGTCCGAGATCGGGGTCGGGGTGATCCGTGAAGTACTGGAACGGCGTCGCCGCGCCCCACTCCTCGCCCTGGAACAGCATCGGCGTGAACGGCGACGTCAGGAGCAGCGCCGCGGCGACCCGCAGACGTCCCTCCCCGACGAGCGCGCCCAACCGATCGCCGACGGCGCGGTTGCCGACCTGGTCGTGGTTCTGGGCGCACACCACGAACTGGTGCCCCACCAACCCGATCGGTGATCGTCCATGGTGCCGTCGGCGGTGCGGTGACCAGGTGCCGTCGTACACCCACGCCTGGCGCAGCGCCTTGGCCAGCAGCTCGAACGAGCCGAAGTCCTCGTAGTAGCCGCCGCGCTCGCCGGTCAGCACGGAGTGCAGCGCGTGGTGCCACTCGTCGGCCCACGCGGCGTCCAGACCGTGCCCGCCGGCATCGCGGCTGCGCACGAACCTGGGATCGTTGAGGTCGCTCTCGGCGATGAGGAACACGGGTCGCCCCAGCCGGGCGGCGACCGCGTCGACCTCGGTCGCGAGCTCTTCGAGGAGGTGGCACGCGGAGTCGTCGACGATGGCATGCACCGCGTCGAGCCGCAACCCGTCCATGCGGTACTCGCGCAGCCACATCAACGCGTTGTCGAGGACGAACCGCCGGACCTCGTCGCTCCCGGGACCGTCGAAGTTGATCGCCGGACCCCAGTTCGTGTGGTGACGGTCGGAGAAGTACGGGCCGAACTCGGGAAGATGGTTGCCCGCCGGGCCGAGGTGGTTGTAGACGACGTCGAGGACGACACCGAGCCCGTGGGCATGACACGCATCCACCAGGCGGGCGAGCCCGACCGGACCACCGTACGCGTGGTGCGGCGCGAACAGGTCGACGCCGTCGTAGCCCCAGCCACGTCGCCCCGGGAACTCGGCGACGGGAAGCAGTTCGACCGCGTCGACGCCCAGGTCGACCAGATGGGGGAGCTGCTCGATCGCGGCGCCGAACGTGCCGTCGGGTGTGAACGTGCCGACGTGCAGCTCGTACAGCACCGCGCCGCGGAGCGGCAGGCCCCGCCACCCCTCGGCACGCCACTCGAACGACGAGAGATCGACCACCTCCGACCACCCGTCGACCCCGCCGGGCTGGGACCGCGACCGGGGGTCGGGACGCGTCGGGCCGCCGTCGAGCGAGAACCCGTACCGCGTGCCCGGTCCGGCGTCGGCCACGTCGGCTCGCCACCAGCCCGAACCGTCGGGGGTCATCGACACGGTTCCCTGCTCGAGGACCAAGTCCGTCCGTTCGGGGATGGGCGCCCACACCTCGAACCGGTGGGTCACGACCCCTCCTGTGCGAGCACGCTGACGGGGAGCCCGCCGAGCACCGTCTGCAGATCCTGACGGCCGCCGTCGACCCGCCCGCCGGTCAGCAGGTCGACCCAGGCGCCGGCCGGCAGCTCGACCGCACCGTCGGTGTGCGCTCCGGTCCGGGTCCGGGCCACGACGGCCAGTTCCCCGCGAGAGAACGCGACGACGCCGTCGCCGGCATCGAGGGGCTCGTAGCGGGACGCGTCGAAGGCATCGGGCCGGGCGCGTCGATGGTCGAGCACCCGGTGGATCAGCCGCAACTTCTCGACGCCCACGTCGTCGGTGGCGAGCAGACCGGGTGGACGGTTCGGCAGCTCGTCCAGCAGCCGCCGCCGCAACTCGTGGTCGACGGGTCGACGGTTGTCGGGGTCGACGAGGCTGAGGTCCCACAGCTCGCTGCCCTGGTAGACGTCGGGCACGCCCGGACAGGTGAGGAGCAAGGCGGTCTGGGCCAGCGAGTTGCGGCGACCGCGCTCCACGAGGCGGTGCTCGGCCAGGAAGATCTCGACGTCGGAGACGAACCGGTGGTCGGACATGATCGCTCGGACGAATCGCTCGACCGCCTCGTCGTACTCGGTGACCGGGTCCATCCACGAGGTGTGGGTCTTGGACTCCCTCGTCGCCTTGGCCATGAACCCGACGAGCCGTTCGACGTCGATCGGCCACGCTCCGATCGCCGTCTGGTAGAGGAGGTACTCGGTGTTGCGGTCGGGCCAGCCGTCGTGACGGTGACGTTCGTTCAGCTCCGCCCAGCGCCGCACCGCCTCGCTCCACGGCACCGGCATCTCCGACAGCACGTTCAGCCGAGCTCGTACGTCCGCGCTGCGCTTGGTGTCGTGGGTCGACAACGCCAGCATGGTCGTCGGCCACCGTTCGACCGTCGTCACCGTGGCCCGATGGAAGTCGGCGGCCGTCGACCCGAACACGCTCGGATCCCCACCGACCTCGTTGAGGGAGATCAGCCGGTGATACCGGTAGAAGGCCGTGTCCTCGACGCCTTTCGCCGTGACCGGTGCGGTGAGCTGCTGGAGGCGGACCGCGAAGTCGTGCTCGCCGTCGCCTGGCACGTCGCCGGTGGCGAGCTGGCCGATGAAGGTGAGCAGCTCACCGTCGACGTCAGGACGACGCTCCCTGGCGCCGGCCACGGCGGCTGCGATGTGCGCGCGGTCTGCGCCGTCGGCGGCCCGGGTCGTGGTCACGTACGAGCGGTAGACGGGGAAGGCGGCGACGTACTCGCGCAGTGCGTCGCGCAGCTCGCGTCGCGTGTGGTCGCGATGGCGGCGGTGTCCGTCGCACACGCCCGCCAGGATGCCGGTGAGGCGGTCGACCTCGGCGGCCAGCTCGACCGCCATGATCTGGTGCTTGGCGACGTGGACGACATCGTCGTAGACCAGCCGTTCACCCGCGAAGGCCGCGTAGCACTCGGTCATCGCCGCTTCGTTGGCGCTCTCGACGAACAGGTTGTTCACCCGGATCAGGAAGTCGTAGCCGGATGTCCCCGCGACCGGCCACGACGCGGGCAGGGATTCGGCCGGCTCGAGGATCTTCTCCACGACGGTCCAGCAGCCGTCGGTCGCATCGGCGAGCTCGCGCAGGTAGTGCTCGGGATCGCGCAACCCGTCGACGTGGTCGATCCGCAGGCCGTCGACCGTGCCGTCACGCACCAACGCCAGGATCAGTTCGTGTGTGGCGTCGAAGACCTCCGGCTCCTCGACGCGGACGCCGACGAGCGTGTCGATGTTGAAGAACCGCCGGTAGTCGAGCTCCTCGCTCGCCGTGCGCCAGTGGGCGATCCGGTAGTTCTGCCGCTGGAGCAGGTCGTCGAGGCGGTCGGGATCGGCGTGGATCGCTTCCAGCTCGGCATCGATCGCTTCGGCCACCGAAGACGCCTCGCACAGGCTCGACAGCTCCTGGACCAGCTCGTCGATGCGGGTGCGGCGCTCCCGGACGGCCCTGGCATCGGTCCGAGCGGCGTGCGGCAGCGCACCGAAGCCGTCGGCGCTGGTGGCGAGCTCGGCCGAACCGCATCGGCGCGCCGCCGGCCCGAGCACGTCCTCCAGGGACCGGGGTGCGAGCGGCA
Organism: Ilumatobacter sp.; assembly: GCA_035461925.1. Classification (GTDB taxonomy): domain Bacteria; phylum Actinomycetota; class Acidimicrobiia; order Acidimicrobiales; family Ilumatobacteraceae; genus Ilumatobacter. The sequence continues at coordinate 1,162 of DATHUU010000168.1, read as the reverse complement.
GCACGTGCTCGTGATACCGGAGGCGGAACGCAGCGCCGAGTCGCTCGAGCCGAAGATCGCCGGCCTCGAGCACCCGGCCGTACTGATCCCCGAGGATCGGGACGAGGACGGTGGTCGTCGACTTGCCGTCGCCGCCTTCCCAGTCGATGTCGAACACACGGGCATGGCGGCTCGACGGTCCGTTCTCCAGCACGTCCCACCACCACCGGTTCGTTGCGTCGACGGCCATGTGGTTCGGGACGATGTCGAGCACCTGCCCCATGCCGGCGGCACGCAGGACGCCCGTCAGGTGGGCGTGTCCGGGCGCCCCGCCGAGCTCATGATTGAGCGTGCGAGGATCGACCACGTCGTAGCCGTGGGTGCTCCCGGGGGCCGCCTGCAGGTACGGCGAGCAGTACAGGTGGGAGACGCCCAGCGCCTCCAGATAGGGGACGACGGCAGCTGCGTCCTCGAACGTGAAGCCCGGGTGGAACTGCACGCGGTAGGTGACCCTCGGTGCCATCGAACCCCCGAGCCTACGGGGAACGGAGGTGGCCTCACACTCTGCCGTCGAGGTACGCGGCGAACGCGTCGACCGTGGTGATCAGGGGGTAGTCGATCTCGGGGACCTCGATGCCCGTCGCCTCGTGGACCGCCGTGAGGATGCCGATGAAGTCCATCGAGTCGAGATCGGCCTCCTCGCGGAAGTCGACGTCGGTCGGCAACGACGACGGGTCGACGTCGGGTGCGACCTTGGTGATCGCGGCGAGCACGATCGCACGGGTGTCCATCACGAGACCTCCTGTCCGGACTCTGCATCGTCGAGCTCGGCGGGGATCGCCCCGTCGAGCAGTGCCTGCATCTGGGCGAGGAACCGCGAGCCGATCAGCCCGTCGGTCGCCCGGTGATCGCCGGCCAACGATGCGTGCACCGTCGGTCTGACGACCGCCGTGCCGTTCGCCGGCCACAGCGCGTCACGAACGGCACCGAACCCGACCAGTGCCACCTGTGGCGGGTGGATCACACCGATGACCGAGTCGGCGCCGCGGTCGCCCAGGCTCGTCACCGTGATCGACGCCTCGCCGAGGTGCGAGCTGCGGAGGCGACCCTGCCGGGCTTGCTGCACCAGATCGGTCATCCGTCGCATCATCTCGATCGGTGACAGCTCGTTGGCCCGCTGGAT
>DATHUU010000167.1:0-9301 GCA_035461925.1 Ilumatobacter sp. | reverse complement strand
CAACGCGGAGCGTCCGTTCGCTGAGCTGCAAGTGGAAGCGGTGATGGCATCGGTGAACGCCGGCACCGGATCAGCATCGGCTCGGATCCCGGAGGTCGTGGCCCACGTCGACCACGCCTCGTTGTGTCACGGCCGTCACGCGGACACGTTGTGCGAGACGATCGACGGCACCCCGATCCCGGTGTCGACGGTGCGACGGTTGTGTTGTGAGGCGATCATCCAAGCGGTGATCGTGAACCCGGACGGCACCGTCGACCAGATCTGCGCCGAGCAACGCACCGCCAACCGGGCCCAACGCCGGATGCTCGCCGCCATGTACTCGACCTGCGCCCACCCGCACTGCCAGATTCCGTTCACCGCCTGTCGCATCCACCACATCGTCTGGTGGACCAACGGCGGCAAGACGACCCTGGCGAACACCCTGCCGCTGTGCGAGACACACCATCACCTCGTCCACGAAGGCGGATGGCACCTCTCGATGGACGACCAGCGGCGAGTCACCTGGACCCGACCCGACGGCACCACCTGGCTCACCGACACCGGCCCCAACCGTCCACCTCCGGCCAACCGAGCCAGCACCGACCGGCGATCACGACCACCCGGCCGACCAGCGAGCCCACCCCTCGACCAACGACCACGTCAGACCACCTTGCTCTGAACCCCCACTGATCCATCCGGTCCGCCACCAATCGCGTGGCGCGCCGGCGCGTGTCCGCACTCGGGAAAACGTCAGCGACCGGTGAAGTTGGGGGCCCGCTTCTCGACGAAGGCGGCGGCAGCCTCCTTGTGGTCGTCGGTCGTCATGCCACGGACCATGTTCGCCGCCTCGGCGTCGAGGGCGGTCGCCAGATCGCACGTGATCGCCCGATTGAGGTTCTCCTTCATCAGCCGGGCCGCGATCGGCGCCCGTTCGGCCAGGCTGCGGCACCACTCGAGCGCGGCCTCGTCGAAGCCGTCGTCGGGGAGCACCTGGTTGACGATCCCGAGCGACAGCGCCTCGGCCGACGACAGCCGAGGCGAGGTGAAGTAGAGCTCCTTCGCCTTGGCGGTACCGACCAGTTGGGTGAGGAACCAGGACCCCCCGAAGTCACCGGGCGCCCCCACGTTCGCGAACGCCGTCACGAAGATCGATCGTTCGGCCGCGAGGCGGAGGTCGGCGGCCAGCGCGATCGAGAGGCCGGCACCCGCGACCGCACCTGGGATGCCAGCGACGACCGGCTTCGGGAAGCGGTGCAGGGCCAACGACACCATGTTCTGCCAGTGACGCAGCTGGGCGATCTGGTCGTCGACCGACCCGGCGTAGCCCGGACGGTCCCCGCCGGCCTGATGCGCCTCGTTCATTCCCTTCACGTCGCCACCGGCGCAGAACGCGCCGCCCGCGCCGGTGACGAGCACGACCCGGACGTCGGCGTCCTGCGCCATGACGGGGAGCGCCTTCCCGAATCCTTCGTACATGTGGTTCGAGAGCGCGTTGCGACGCTCGGGACGGTTGAACGTGATGACGCCGACGTTGCCGTCCACGTGGGCCAGGAGGTCGTCGGTGCCGGTGTCGATCTGTCGGTCCATCGAGTGAGCATGTCACCGCGTCACTCGAGGGCCGGAGTCGGACGTCGCCGTCGTGCAGGTCCGTGGGCTCGGCGCGCCGTGGTGGGTCGTCCGCGACAGCTCTACGATGCGCACATGGCGCTGACGCTGAAGACCGGGTACGAGATCGGCCAGCAGTTGCACGACGACCCGATCGTCTGGGTCATCGACGACTTCGTGTCCGCCGAGGAGTGCGAGCACATCCGCCAGCTCGCGGAGGGGCGGATCCAGCGGGCCAAGGTCAGCCGCGTCGGCGAGAACGTGATCAGCGAGCGCCGGACCGGCAGCGTCTGTTGGGTGAAGCACGACGAGACCCCGATGGTCTCGGGCGTCGTCGCGCGGGTCGGCGAGCTCGTCGGGATCCCGGTCAACCACGCCGAGTCGCTCCAGATCATCCACTACGGGCCGAACCAGGAGTACCAGGCGCACTACGACGCCTGGGACATCATGTCCGAGAAGGGGCAGGAGAAGACTCGCGTCGGCGGCAACCGTGCGGTGACGGCGCTGATCTACCTGAACGACGTCGAGGCCGGGGGCGGCACCGGCTTCCCCAAGCTCGAGCTCGAGGTCGACCCGAAGCCCGGGCGGCTGTGCATCTTCCACGATCTGATCCCAGGTCGGAGCAACCGGCACCGCGACTCGCTGCACGGCGGCCTCCCGGTCGTGACGGGGGAGAAGTGGGCGTGCAACCTGTGGTTCAGGGAGCGCCCCTATCAGAAGGGCCCGGTGGCGACATCGGCCCGCACCGGTGCCCCCGCGGTCCGGTCGGGAGCGAACCGCGCGCAGCGCCGCAAGGCCAAGCAACACCGACGCTGACGCACGGTCGACGCGCTCGTCAGCCGTCGGAGCGTTCGACGTGGGCGCGAACGTGGGTACCGGCTCCGTCGGTCCAGCCCTTCGACGTCGCATAGGCGATCATCGCGTCGTACTTCTCGGGCCAGCCGTCGTCCTCCGACACGTCGGTGCCGGCCGCGCGCGCGACTGCGATGTCGAGCCACACGTGCTCGCCGTCGTCGTCGAACCGGCACAGCGATCCGGACGTCATGTCGGCGAGCGGGCCCGGGCTGACCGCGTGGAGCCGGTCGAGGCGGTCGACGTCGGCGATCACCGGCGGGGTGTCGGGGGAGAGCTGGACGATCATCCGGTCATCCTCGCACCGGGCGCGGCGTCACGAGAACTGCAGAGCGCCGTCGTCGAGGTCCCAAGCCGGCAGCAGATCCTTCTCGCGCCAGTAGTCCTGCCCGTGACGCCACGGGTCGTGATCGCCTTGCCGCGGCAGCAGGTGCAACCCGCGCCGCATGTAGCCGGGATTGAAGTTCTCCGGGTCGATCCACGGCCGGATCTCCATCGGCTCGTCCTGCGGCCGGAGCCGCGGGACGACCACATCGGCGCCGCGGTCGCGCATGTGGTTGAGGAGCCGGCACACGAACTCCGCGATGAGGTCGGCACGCAGCGTCCACGAGGCGCGGAAGTAGCCGAAGACCCACGCCATGTTGGGGATGCCGGTGAACATCGCGCCGTGGTACGTGATCGTGTCGTGGAAGGCGAGCGGCTCTCCGTCGATCGTGAACGCGATGTCGCCGAGCACGCACAGGTCGAACCCGGTCGCCGTGACGATGATGTCGGCCTCGAGCGTGTCGCCGGATTCGAGCTCGATGCCGGTCTCGGTGAAGGTCCGGATGTGGTCGGTGACGACCGACGCCTTGCCCGAGTTGATGGCCTTGAACAGGTCGCCGTCGGGCACGAACGCGATCCGCTCCCGCCACGGCAGGTACCGGGGCGTGAAGTGCGGGTCGATGATGTCCTGGTGCTCCTCGTCGAGGTGGGCTCGCAGGTTGTCGAACAGCATCTCCTTGGCCGCCTCGGGGTCGCGGAAGCACAGGTCGGTGAACTGCGACCCCTCGAAGATCATGCGCCGTCGAATGATCTCGTGGACCCACTCCTCGGGGGTGTCGACCTCGCGCAGCAGGTCGGCGAGCTCGTTGGCGTTGCGTCCCGCACGGAAGTAGGTGGGTGACCGCTGCAGCATCGTGATGTGATCGACGTCGGGCGCCATCGCCGGGATGAGCGTCGCGGCCGTGGCGCCCGAGCCGATCACGACCACGCGTCTGCCCTGGTAGTCGAGGTCGTCGGGCCAGGTCTGCGGGTGCACGATCGGCCCCGGGAAGCGGTCCATCCCCGGCCAGGTCGGCTGGTAGCCCTCGCCGTGACGGTAGTAGCCCTGGCACATGTACAGGAACGTCGCGGTCTGCTCGAACGGTTCGGGTTCGCCCGTCGCCGTGTCGGTCCGTTGTCCACGGATCGTCCAGCGCCGGTCGTCGCTCGACCAGCTCGCGGTGTCGATGGCGTGGGAGTAGCGGATGTGCCGGGCGAGGTCGTTCTCGTCGATCACCTCACCGAGGTAGTCGAGGATCTCCTGTGCGGTGGCGATCGGCTTGCCGCGCCATGGCTTGAAGCCGTAGCCGAAGGTGTGGAGGTCGGAGTCGGACCGCACGCCGGGGTAGTCGTGCGTCCGCCACGTGCCGCCGAACGATTCCTGCGACTCGAGCACGACGAAGGAGCGGTCGGGGCACTGCTGCTGCAGGTGGTAGGCCGCACCGATGCCCGAGATCCCGGCGCCGACGACCATCACGTCGACATGGCTGGGCAGCGTGTTGCTCACTCGCCGGCGCTCTCGGCCTGGGCAGCCATCGCCGCCATGACCTCGGCCATGATCTGCGAGCGCGGCTGCATGCCGGGCATCTGCTCCACCGGTTGGGGGTCGATCGCATCGGCGATCCGGTGGAACCGCTCGACGGCGATCTCGAGGAAGTCCGGGTGCGGGAACACCCAGTACCGCCCGCTGCGGATCGCATCGACCACGAGATCGGCGACGACGGCCGGCGGCATGCCCTCGTCGATCGCACGTCGGACGTGTTCACGCGAAACCCGCCCGCCGGCGGTGGTCACCGGTGCCGGGCCGAGCTCGTCGGGCCAGTTGCGGTCGGCGTCGATGATGCCGGTCCTGACCCAGCCGGGGCAGAGGCAGCTGACCCCGATCGGGAGACCGGCGTCACGTACGTTGTGGAACAGCCCCTCGGTGAGCGCGACGACCGCGTGCTTGCTCGCGTCGTAGGCGGGGGAGAACCCTGGGTACAGCCCGGCGATCGACGCCGTGTTCACGATGTGGCCGGCACCGGACATCGCGATGTGGGGGAGGAACGCACGCACGCCGTAGACCACCCCCCAGAAGTTGACGCCCATCGTCCACTCCCAGCCCTCGATCGGACCGAGCCAGGGGTCGCCGGCGCCGGAGACCCCTGCGTTGTTGCAGACGACGTGCACGGCACCGAACCGCTCCATCGTCGCCGCGGCCAGCGCATCGACCTCCTCGCGCTTGCTCACGTCGGTGCGGATGCTCATGACGTCGACACCGTGGGCGGCGATCTGCCCCGCCGCCGCAGCGAGGGCGTCGTCCTGCACGTCGGCCAGCACGAGCCGGCACCCCTGGCGGGCGAACGCATCGGCGAGCGCCAGGCCGATGCCGCTCCCTGCTCCCGTCACGACGGCGACGGTCTCCCTGGTGAGTTCCATGCGGCGACGGTACGCGTCGGGGCGGAACGTCGACGAGTTGCGGGGCATCCCTGGCGAACGCGGCGCGCGTGCTACACCGGAGCGGTGCCAGAGTCCACGCTGCGACCGCGTCCGGGGCGCAGCGCGCGAGCGTTGCTGTTGACGATCCTCGGGGAGTTCGTGCTGCCGCAGGGTGGATCGGTGTGGACGTCGTCCGTCATCGACGGTCTGACACAGCTCGGGATCGGGGAGCGCAACTCGCGCCAGGCCGTGGCGCGACTCGGCGACGACGGCTTGCTCACGGCCGAGCGCGTCGGCCGCCTCACGCGTTGGCACCTGACCGACCGTGCCGTTCGACTGCTCAGCGACGGGACGCGACGCATCTACGGGTTCGCCGCCGACCCACCCGTATGGGGCCGCCGGTGGCTGGTCGTGATCGCACCGGTCCCCGAGGACGAGCGGTCGAAGCGGCACCAACTCCGGACGCGTCTGGGTTTCGCGGGTTTCGGGTTCCTCGGTCCGGCGATCGCGATCTCACCGCACGTCGAGCGGGAGGAGGCGGCCAACGAGGTGCTCCGCGAGCTCGGGCTGGACGACTCCGCCGTCGTCTTCGTCGCCGAGACCGGCACGCTGGTCCCCGACGGCCAGCTCATCGACCGGGCGTGGGATCTCGGCGACCTGGCTGGGCGATACCGCGCCTTCGTCCACGACTTCGACCGGCGCGAGGTCGGCGACGACGCTTCGGCGTTCGCGGCGATCGTCGATCTGGTGCACGAGTGGCGACGGTTCCCCTTTGACGATCCCGAGATCCCTGCCGACCTGCTCCCGGTCGATTGGCCGGCACCGATCGCCAAGAAGGTGTTCGACGCCCGGCGAACTGCCTGGCTCCCGGCCGCCACCCGGTGGTTCGCCGGTGTCGAAGGCTCGGCCGGATATTCGACATCGTCTTGACGTACCGTCACAAATGCGTAGAATGAGACGGAGCGGCTCGCTGTCGTGGAACATCGACACCGCGAGCCGACTTGATCGAGGGGCAGAACATGGCAGACGACACCGCACGCGACGACGACCCGACGGTCCGATTCGGCGTCGATCCAAATCGGTACCGACACTGGTCGGTGTCCGTCGACGGCGAGGTCGCCACGGTGACGATGTCGGTCGACCCAGGGGGCGGTCTGCGCGGCGACTACGAGCTCAAGACCAACTCCTACGACCTCCGCGTCGACATCGAGCTCCACGACATCGTCCAGCGACTCCGCTTCGAGCATCCGGCGGTGCGCGCGGTCGTCCTCACGGGCGGGCTCGACAAGATCTTCTGCGCCGGCGCCAACATCCAGATGCTCGCGACGTCGTCGCACGGGCACAAGGTGAACTTCTGCAAATTCACCAACGAGACCCGCAACGCGATCGAGGACGCGACCATGCACTCGCACCAGACCTGGATCGCAGCGGTCAACGGCACGGCAGCGGGCGGTGGGTACGAGCTCGCGTTGGCCTGTGACGAGATCCTCCTGATCGACGACCGGGCCTCGACGGTGTCGCTCCCCGAGGTGCCGTTGCTCGCCGTGCTCCCCGGCACCGGCGGTCTCACCCGGGTCGTCGACAAGCGCCGGGTGCGGCGCGACCTCGCCGACGTGTTCGCCACGCGAACCGAAGGCGTGAAAGGCGAGCAGGCCGTCGAGTGGCGCCTCGTCGATGCCGTCGCCCCGAAGAGCGACTTCGCGGAGCTCGTGGCAGGACGTGCCGCGACGCGCGCCGCCGGCTCCGACCGGCCGGAGGACGCTGAGGGCATCCGGCTACCGGTGTTCGGCACCACGACGACCATCGACGGCGACACGCTGCGGAGCACCTGGGTCGACGTCGACATCGACCGCGAGCTCGGCGCCGCGACGTTCACCGTCCGAGCACCGGCGACGCCGCAACCCGGTGACGCACGCGACCTCGTCGACGTCGGTGCCGAGGCCTGGCTCATCGGCGCCGCGCTCGAGCTGGACCACGCGATGCTCCACCTCCGGTTCAACGAGACCACGATCGGCACCTGGGTGCTGCGGACCGAGGGGTCGACCGACGACGTCCTCGCCGCCGAGGCCGTGCTCGCGCGCGAACCCGAGCACTGGCTCGTCCGTGAGGTCCGGCTGCTGTGGGCGCGCACCCTCGTCCGGCTCGACCTCTCGTCGCGCTCGATCGTCGCCCTCGTCGACGTGGGCAGCTGCTTCGCGGGCACGCTCGCCGAGCTCATGTTGGCCGCGGATCGCTCGCTGATGCTCGACGGCACCCGCGACGGATCCGACCTCCCGGCGCCGACCATCGTGCTCACCGACGCCAACCTCGGCTGGTATCCCACGTCCAACGGCCGTTCACGACTCGCGACGCGCTTCTGGGGACGGGATGACGCATTCGGCGTCGCACGCGAGCTCGTCGGCAAGGACGTCGTCGCGGCCGACGCCGCCCGCGCCGAGCTCGTGACCTTCGCGCTCGACGACATCGACTGGGACGACGAGGTGCCCGTGATGCTCGAGGAGCGGGCGAGCTTCTCGCCCGACGCGCTCACGGCCATGGAGGCGAACCTCCGCTTCGTCGGCCCGGAGACGACGACGACCAAGATCTTCGCCCGGCTCACCGCATGGCAGAACTGGGTGTTCCAGCGCCCAAACGCCGTGGGACCCGACGGCGCCCTCCGACGCTTCGGCACCGGTTCCCGCCCCGACTACGACCCGCACCGCGTGTGACGTTCGCACGAGGTCGGAAAGGAAGCCCATGAGCATCGCCGTCGACATCGACGCCAAGATCCCGAACAACGTCGGGCTCGCCGACGACCGGCGCCTGCAACGTGCGCTCGAAGGGTGGCAGCCCAAGTTCATCCGGTGGTGGGAGGAGCTCGGCCCGGTCGCGTTCCAGCGCAACCCCGTCTACCTGCGCACCGCGGTCGACGTCGGGCGCGAGGGGTGGGCGCACTTCGACCACGTCTCGATGCCCGAGTACCGCTGGGGCATCTTCCTGGCCGAACCCGAGCCTGATCGTACGATCGCGTTCGGTGATCATCGGGGCGAGGCGGCGTGGCAGGAGGTGCCCGGTGAGTACCGGGCCGACCTGCGCCGCCTGATCGTCGTCCAGGGCGACACCGAACCGGCGTCGGTCGAGCAGCAACGACACCTCGGTCTGACCGCGCCGTCGCTCTACGACCTGCGCAACCTGTTCCAGGTGAACGTCGAAGAGGGCCGCCACTTGTGGGCGATGGTCTACCTCCTGCACCGCTACTTCGGTCGCGACGGCCGTGACGAGGCCGATGAGATGCTCGAGCGCCACTCCGGCGACCCCGACCGGCCGCGCATCCTCGGGGCGTTCAACGAGGAGACCCCGGACTGGCTGTCGTTCTTCATGTTCACGTACTTCACCGACCGTGACGGCAAGTACCAGCTCGCCTCGCTCCGTGAGTCGGGGTTCGACCCGCTGTCGCGAACGTGCGACTTCATGCTGAAGGAGGAGGCCCACCACATGTTCGTCGGCGCCACGGGCGTCGGCCGGGTGGTGCAACGCACGGTGGAGCTCATGCGCGAACACGACACCGATGACGTCCACCCGTTCGGAGGCGTCAACCTCCACGTGCTGCAGAAGTACCTCAACTTCCACTTCTCCGTGTCGCTCGACCTGTTCGGTGCGGAGACGTCGACGAATGCCGCCAACTACTTCGCCGCCGGCCTCAAGGGCCGTTTCAAGGAGGAGTCGCGCGAGGACGACCATCTGCTCAAGGACTCGTACCGGACCGTGCCGCAGGTCATCGACGGCGCGATCGGCGAGCGCGAGGTCACCCAGCTCGCGGCGCTCAACGAGACGCTGCGCGAGGACTACGCCGAGGACTGCCGCAAAGGGGTCGACCGGTGGAACCGGACGTTGGCCGAGGCGGGCGTCGGCGTCGAGTTGCGGCTCCCGCACATCGGCTTCCACCGCAACGTCGGCACGTTCGCCGGCCACCACGTCAGTCCCGACGGGCGGCTCCTCTCCGAAGCGGAGTGGACGGCCTCGGTCGACGAGTGGCTCCCGACCGAGGACGACCGCGCGCACGTCATCTCGCTCCAGTCGGGCGTGACCGAGCCCGGCAAGATGGCCGGCTGGGTCGCCCCACCGTCGACCGGCATCCATCAGCAGCCGGTCGACTTCGAGTACG